>JAENXK010000199.1 GCA_016649615.1 Thermoleophilia bacterium | reverse complement strand
TTACATGCACTCCCCGGTCGAGATGGTCGACCTGGCCGACGTCGAGGCGACGGTCGAGTTGGTGGTCGCGTTCGTCGAAAGCATCGAAGCCGGGGTTGACCTCAGCCGTTGAACGAAGGCGCAACTTCCGAGGCCGAAAAGGTCTACTATCTGTGAGTCGCATCACACGTGATCCGGCGCGCCCGTTCTGGTTCGGGCGGCCAGCAACCAAACAAGGGGAGCTGTAACCGAGAATGATTCGCCACTCAGAAGTGCTGAACGTCCGTCGCATCGCCGTGATCGCGTTCGCGCTGTTCGTGACCCTCGCCCTGACCACCGCCCTCGCCGCAGATCATGCCCATGCGCAGAAGAAGGCGAAGGTGACGATCAAGGTTCTGACCAAGGGCCAGGCGGCTCTGCTCGCGACGAAGAAACTTAACCTGCAAATCCGCTCGACCGCTCAGACGACGATGCGGGTCAGGGTCAAGCAGGGGGGCACGACCAAACGCTTTGCCAACCGCCTGGTCCGGTTCAACAAGCCAAAGACGAAGAAGATCTCGATCCCCATGAACCAGAAGGGACGCAAGGATCTTTCGACCTGCGGCGACAAGACTGTCAAGCCCGTTTCCAAGTACTCCATGCACAAGCGAGGCAAGAAAAACCGCAAGGCCACAGATAAGACGAGGCTCGCCAAGAAGCAGGGGCTCTGCGATAACCCGCCGCCGCCGCCGCCCGAATTCGTGACCGTGCCGCTCGGCGACAATCCCGAGCGTTGCGACTGGTTCGACACCACGGTCTGCCTGCAGCCGTTCGCCAACGACTACTTCACCAAGGACGCTGCGACGCCGACCGGCAAGCAGCTGAACCTCAACCCGGCTTCGACCCCGATCAACACCGGCAACGCCAGTCCGGTGAACCTTTCGGTAACCGACATCAACCGGGGAGACGGATTCAGTCCCGGCAACCTGATCACCCTGAAGATCCCGGGTCTAGACACTCCGACGGCGTTTGACAACACCGGCCTGGTCGGACTGGGCGACATCAGCAGGTACATGGATGCCGACCAGCCGCTGCTGCTGATCGACGCCAAAAGTGGCAAGCGCCAGCCGGTCTGGGCCGAGCTCGACTCGAACCCGACCTCGGTCGATCCGAGCGGCGCCGGAGACGGCGGTATCAACGCCGATCCCGGAAACACCGAAGACGTCAACCTGATCGTCCGTCCGGCCAAGAACCTGGCCTTCGACAGGCGCTACATCGTCGCTTTCCGCAACTTGAAGGATCAGTCGAACAGCCTGATCCCCGCGCCGACCGCGTTCGAGGTCTACCGGGACAACCTGCCGACCCAGCAGCAGATCGTCGAAGACCGGCGGGGTCACATGGAAAACGGCGTCATCAAGCCGCTGGTGGACAAGGCAGGCGTCGATCGCTCAAGCCTCTACATGGCCTGGGACTTCACGGTCGCCTCACAGGAGAGCGTCACCGGTCGGGCACTCAAGATCCGCGATGACGCCTTTAAGCGTCTTGGCGATACCAACCTCGCCGACCGCAAGATCGCGGGCAACTCACCGAACATCGACGTGGTCGCCCTCTGCGACGCTTCGGCCCCGGCGACCGCCCAGTGTGGGAACAACTACCCCGGCAAGCCCGGCGTAGCCAACGGGGACGCCGATCAGTCGCCGGTCCCGGACCCCACCTGGTACCAGCGGACCGTCACCGGTTTCATCCGCGACGTTCCCTGCTATCTCAACCAGGACGGCTGCCCCAGCGGCGCCCAGTTTGAGTTCAACCCCGATGGCAGCCTGAAGTGGAACCAGGCATACAAGACCGACGTTCCGTTTCAGTGTGTGATTCCCAGATCGGTGGTCGATAGCGGTACGGTCGACCCGGGTGGGACCGGCGTCTACGGACACGGACTGCTCGGGACCCTCGGCCAGGTCGATTCGACCGGATCAACCCGCGAGGTCGGTAACGCCACCAACTCGAGTTGGTGTGCGACCAACTGGGACGGGTTCTCCGAGCTGGACATCGGGCTGATTATTTCGTCCCTTGGCGACATGTCCAACTTCAACAAAGCGATCGACCGGATGCAGCAGGGCTTCCTGAACTTCATGATGCTCAGCCGCGCACTGGCCCACCCGGACGGATTCGCAGACGAGCCGGCATTCCAGATGACCCACAACCTCGCCGTCCCGATCACTCCGGGTTCAGCGATCGACACCAGCGCGGGCGCAGACACCCGCGGCTACTACATCGGCATCAGTCAGGGCGGCATCATGGGTGGCGCGCTGACCGCGCTCTCCCCTGACGTCGACCGTGGCATCCTCGGTGTCCCGGGAATCAACTACTCGACCCTGCTGCGCCGTTCGGTGGACTCGGACGAGTACTTCAAACTCCCGGGTCTCGGGCTCTACGCCAACTACCCGAACCTGGCCGAGCGGCCGCTGCTGCTTTCCCTGATGCAGCTGCTGTGGGACCGCGGTGAAGGCAACGGCTACGCGCACAACCTGACCGACAACCCGCTGCCCGGCACCAACTCTCACGAGGTGCTGATGCGAGTGGCAGTCGGCGACCACCAGGTGACTAACTACACGGCCGAGGTCGAGGCCCGCACGATCGGCGCCAAGCGTTACACGCCGACCCTGGTGCCGGCACGCAGGTGGCAGCTCAACTACGA
>JAENXK010000188.1 GCA_016649615.1 Thermoleophilia bacterium | reverse complement strand
GTCCCCTCCCAGTTCGCCACGTAGGTGAAGTCAGAGATCCAGAGCTAGTTTGGCCTAGCCGTGCTGAAACTTCGGTCGACCAGATCTCCGGCCCGCTGATCACCGTCGGTCGAGTCAGTGGTCCTCTGCCTTGCCGAGCCCTTGACAACGCCACGGATGCCCTCACGCCTCATCAAACGCTCGACATTGCAGCGAGGATTCCGATGCCCTCACGCTTCATCTCATGCCAGAGCTTGTCCGAGTCATAGATCCTCCGGTTGGATTCAAAGATCCAGAGCATCTCCGGGATCAGCCGCCGGCCTTCAAGTTCCCTGGCTGACGGGTTTGCCTGGCGGCGCTCGACCGCGCAATAGGTCGAGTTGGCAAAGCCCATCAGGCGGCAGATCGGCTCGACCCGACACC
Source organism: Thermoleophilia bacterium (assembly GCA_016649615.1). Taxonomy (GTDB): domain Bacteria; phylum Actinomycetota; class Thermoleophilia; order Solirubrobacterales; family 70-9; genus 67-14. The sequence goes on along the minus strand of JAENXK010000188.1, from coordinate 2,586 downwards.
ACAATCAACTCCGGGCCGACCGGCACCATCGCAACCGACCAGGCAACCTTCACCTTCGCCGGCAATCCGGCTGGCAATGCCAGCAAGGTTCAGTGCAAGCTCGACGCCGGAGCCTACGCCGACTGCACCTCCCGCAAGACCTTCACCGGCCTGAGCGAAGGACCCCCCACCCCCGCCTTCAGGGCCGAGGGCGCAGTCGACAACCAGGATCCGAGCCCGGCCACCGGGACCTTCACCGTCGACACAACGGCCCCTAAGGTGACAATCACATCCCCGTCCCAGGGATCGATCCTGACGACCACCTCGGCCAGCGCAGCCTTCGCCGCCGACGAGGCCGGTTCGAGCTTCGAGTGCCGCCTGGACGCAGGAGCCTTTGCCGCTTGCAGTTCGCCGAAGGCCGGTTCAGGCCTTGCCGCCGGCTCCCACACGATCCAGGTCAGGGCAACCGACCAGGCCTCGAACACCGGAGCGGCAGCCAGCACAAGCTTCACGGTCAAGCTCGGACCGAGCGCCGCCTGCACCGCAGCTGAGGCCGACCTGAGCGCTGCAAACTTACAGCTGGCCAACGCGAAGAAGCAGCAGAAGAAGGCAAAGAAGGGCCTCAAGAAGGCCAACAAGGCGCTCAGGAAGGCGAAGAAGTCAGGCAAGGCCGCGAAGGTCAAGAAGGCCAAGAAGAAGGTCAAGAAGGCCAACGCCGCTTTCAAGAAGGCCAACCAGTCGGCGTCCGATGCAACCACAGCCGCCGCCGACGCCTGCGCCTAGCTGCCTTTAGGCAACCACGCGCTCCAGTATCCGAGCGTCCCCCTGAGAAACGAAGCGGGCCCCCGGTATGTCCGTGAGGGGGACCGGCCCACACTACGGAATCCTCACGTTGTCGCCCCTATTTGTCCCGGCGTCCCGGGGACGGCGGGAGAAGCGTCCCTGGGTGAAATCGTGGGGATAGTCGTTCAGGTCAGCTCGACGCCCGGCCTTCCTTGGTTCTCGTGGATTTCGCTGGTATTCGACATTCGTAGAGGCTGGAAGAGCCTCGGAGACACCTTCCGGGGGCACGGAGACATATGGCCGGCCGGCTGTCAGCGGAGGAATTCCCGCTTGCCATTACCCCGAAGCGAAATAAACATGCCGGCCGATGATCCACGTAGCTGGCCGTGGCTGGTCGATTAGCGCTTGAAACGTCCTTGGTGATGGGATACGCTCGGCCGATGAAGACAACCTTGCGGAATTTCCTGCTGGTTTCAGTCACGGCTGCGGCGCTCATGCTGGTGCCGGCTGTGGGCACGGCGGCACCTGAGCCGCCACCCATCGCCGGGAAGTGGTCCGGCAGGGTGCTCTTGGATAACGATAGCTTCGGGTACAAGGTCAGGATTAAGCGCAAGCTGACCAAGGGCAAGGTCGGCGGATACTTCTACCAGACCTTGGGTGAATGCCTGGGGGAGCTCATCTACATGCGCCGCAAGGGCAAGAGCTACTACTTCCGCGAGAAGGTGACCACAGGCAGACTCAGATGCCCGTCCGGCTCTGTGGACCGCCTGAAGCGAGTCGGCAAGAAGAAGGTCTCTTTCCAGAGCAAGGGGCCCAAGGCTAAACCGGGCACGACCGTCGGGACATTGCGCCCGTTCAAGCAGCCCTAGGCGAGTCGGCAGGAAGGGCCATTTCGGCGGAGCGGAGACGGAAGCCGATCTGGTCGGTTCTGCGGCAGGCGAGCACTTGGGTACCTCTGGCCGCCCGAGAAGGTCGCCGATTTCGTCCAGAATCGAGCCGCTATCGCGAGAAATCGCTCACAAGTACGCGGGCTCTATCGGCTTGGCCGAGCAGTATCCGGACGCCCGGCACTTCCTCTGACCAGTCGGCGGCTGCGTGCCGGAGTTCACCGGGCGCAAGGGAACGTTTCGCGCAAGGCCCAGGAGCCAGGCCTCGCTCGTCGGATTGGCTGGCGGTTCGTTCCATCTTTGCGTCGGCATTCGGAGACCAAGTTCCGTCTTCGAGCTGCGAAAAGGGCACCTCAACACGCCATCCGCTCCGCCATCCGAGCGTCCCCCTGAGAAACGAAGCGGGCCCCCGCTATGTCCGTCAGGGAGACCGCCGACCCCTCAGCGAACACATCCTCTGAATCTTCCAGCGCCTGGGCGATCTCCTCTGAGACGGTCGCCGAAATCTCGACCCGGTCTTCCGGTTTGTCGTAGGCAATCTGGAGGTCAAAGGCCTTGAAGACCTGCTGTTTGATCTGTGTAGATGCCGTTCGGAGGCTTTTGGTGGGTCTGTCTTCTTCGGCCACGGTCAGTGGCACGACAACTCGCGCACGGCAGCGACACGAACCCCGCCGAGGGTCTACATCTGGGCGCCCGAAGGTACCGCTGCGGTACCGACTGATGCGTCTAATCCGTCCGGGGAGTCCACGCCCGGGGACGCATGGGACGCTCCGGGACGCATTAACGCGCCTCGCCTGTCGACTGGGGGTCGAAAGGTCGCTGGTTCAAATCCAGTCGCCCCGATTGGAACAGATGCCGCGTCAGAAGTGGCGGTGGGGCCGTCGAGACCGGACCGGCCGGTTGAACCTCGCGTTTCGTGGACCGGAGAGTCCACCGT
>JAENXK010000165.1 GCA_016649615.1 Thermoleophilia bacterium | reverse complement strand
TACATCGCCCAGAAGGAATGGATCTTCCCGCCCGAGCCGTCGATGCGGCTCGTCGTGGACATGATCGAGTTCTGCGCACAGGAGATGCCGCGCTGGCACCCGATCTCGATCTCGGGGTACCACATCCGCGAGGCCGGCTCGAACGCGGCGCAGGAGCTCGCGTTCACCCTCGCCAACGGTTTCGCGTACGTCGAAGCGGCGACCGAGCGTGGGCTCGACGTCGACGACTTTGCCCCCCGCCTCTCCTTTTTCTTCAACGCCCACATCGACTTCTTCGAGGAGATCGCCAAGTACCGGGCGGCCCGCCGGATATGGGCCCGTGAGCTGAAGGAGACCTACGGCGCGAAGGAGCCCGAGTCGATGCGGCTGCGCTTCCACACCCAGACCGCGGGGGTTTCGCTGACCGCGCAGCAGCCGCTGAACAACATCGTGCGGACCGCGATCGAGGCCCTGGCCGGGGTGCTTGGCGGCACCCAGTCGCTCCACACCAACTCGTTTGACGAAGCTCTCGCCCTGCCGACCGAAGAGGCAGTCCGGGTGGCACTCCGGACCCAGCAGGTCATCAGCCACGAGACCGGGGTCACCAATACGGCCGATCCCCTCGGGGGCTCCTATTTTGTCGAGAGCCTGACCGACGAACTCGAAGCCGAGGCCTACCGCTACTTCGAGCGGATCGATGAACTGGGCGGCATGGTCGAGGCGGTCCGTCGCAACTTCCCCCAGCGCGAGATCGCTGATTCGGCTTTCGAGTTCCAGCGCCAGCTCGACGAAGGCGAGTTCACCATCGTCGGGGTCAACCGGTACCAGAACGAAGAGGAAGAGGTTCCCCTTCACCGGATTGATCCGGCCCTCGAGAAAAAGCAGGTCGACCGGCTTTCAAGGACCCGCGCGGGGCGCGACTCGGCGGCGGTCGAGGCTGCTCTGGCCGAGCTGAAACAGGCCGCCGGCACCGAACGCAACCTGATGTATCCGATTATTGACGCGGCCCGGGCTCATGTGACCGAGGGAGAAATGATCGCCGCGCTGCAGGAGGTCTTCGGCACCTACACGGAGACGCCGGTCTTCTGATGTTCAGCCCTCGTTCGAGAGTGCGGCTGCCCCGGTGACCGCCGTTGCCGTACCGGGCACCGGCCGCAAGATCAGGGTCGTGGTCGCCAAGCCCGGCCTCGACGGCCACGATCGTGGAGCAAAGATCATCGCCCGGGCGCTGCGTGATGCCGGCATGGAAGTGATCTACACCGGCCTTCACCAGACCCCGGAACAGATCGCCGAGACGGCGCTTCAGGAAGACGCAGACGCGATCGGAGTCTCGATCCTCTCCGGAGCGCACATGACTCTGGTCCCCAGGATCGCCGAACTGCTCGAGCAGCAGGGGATCGCAGACGTGCTGCTGACCGTGGGCGGCACGATTCCCTCCAGTGACATAGCCGAACTGAAGGAACTGGGGGTCGAGGGCGTGTTCACGCCGGGGACCGGCATCGAGGAAATCGTCGAGTTCATCCGGACCGGGGTCGAAGACCACCGGCGCGACGAGGCCTGAGTTCCCGTGCGGCCTTCGAAGATCAAAGGCAGGGCCGCGCAAATCGTCGACAGGGCGATGGATCTGACCGTGGTCCCGGGTTTCAGCACGATCGGCTACGGGCTGCGGCGACGCATGTTCGGCTGGCAGGCACCCGACGTCGCCGGCCGATCGGTGATGGTCACAGGAGCCAACGCCGGTCTGGGCAAAGCCACCTGCCTGGAGCTGGCGAGGTGCGGGGCGGAGGTCCACATGGTCTGTCGCAGCCGGGAAAAGGGTAGGGCGGCCCTGGCTGAGATCTCGAGCGAGACGGGCGCCGCACCACAACTCCACATCTGCGATCTCTCGGATCTTGATTCGGTCCGCGAATTCGCGACCGGCTTCCTCGAAAGCGGGGCACCGCTTGACGTACTGATCAACAACGCCGGCGTGATGCCGCCCGAGAGAACACAGACCGCGGCGGGATTCGAAGTCACTTTCGCCACCAATGTGCTCGGCCCGTTCTTGTTGACCGAACTGCTTTTGCCGCGCCTGGAGGAAAGCGGGTCCGGCCGTGTAGTGATGATGTCGTCGGGCGGCATGTACTCGAGCGGATTCGACCTCGACGACCCCCAGCTGCAGAAGCGCGAGTACAGCCCGACCGGCTTCTACGCCCAGAGCAAACGGGCCGAGGTGATGCTGGCCGATGAATGGGATTCCCGGGCGGGGGCCGTCGGGCCGGTCTTCTGCTCTATGCATCCCGGCTGGGCGGTTACCCCGGGAATGAGCGCCGCGCTACCCGGCTTCCACCGGGTGACCGGCCCGATCCTCCGCGATACGGCCGAGGGAGCCGACACCGCCGTCTGGCTCGCGGGAGCCGGTCGCGAGGAGGCTCCGGGGGGCGAGTTCTACCAGGACCGGGAGCCCCGTCCGAAGTACCGCATGCCGCAGACCAGGGAGAGCTCCGGGGACCGGAAGAGGCTCTACGAATTGTGCGCCGGGCTGACTGGAATCGCCCCGACCTGACCGTCTTCGGGCGGCCGGCCGACCGCTCGGCGGGCCACGGGCCGACCGGCCGCGGGGCTCCCGATTGACTCGTCAGTCAATATCCGGTTGAGGTCGGTAAGATTGCTCGTCGCATCCGTTTTTTGGCTCGCCAGTTCGTTTGCGGCCGGGCCCATCCGATACATGCCCTAAGGAGGCTTCAGTTGAAGATCTGCGTCCTGGTGAAAGAAGTGCCAGACGCCGCTGTACAAAAGCGCATCGATTCCGACACCATGCGGCTCGATCGTAGCGGCGAGAACAACCTCAATCCCTTTGATACCCACGCCATCGAGGCGGCCATGCAGCTCAAGGAGGGGGGCGAGCTTCAGGTTGACGAAGTAGTCGCCGTCACCATGGGCCCCGGCTCCGCCCAGCGCGCCCTGCAGAAGGCCGTCGCACTCGGCGCCGACCGGTCGGTTCATCTTTCCGATGACGCCCTGGCCGGCTCCGACGTCTGCGCAACAGGCCTCGCCCTGGCCAAGGTCCTCGAGACCGAGAGCCCGGACATCGTCCTGCTCGGCCAGCAGTCTGATGACGGCGAGTGCTACACGATCGGCGCGGTCGTGGCCGACCACCTGAAGATGCCGTCTCTGACCCAGGTCGTCAAGATGGACGTCGACGGAGGCAAGCTCCGCTGCGAGCGCCAGGCCGAGTACGGATACGACACGGTCTCGCTGAGCCTGCCGGCCGTGATCTCGGTCGGTGATGCGATCAACGAGCCGCGGTACCCGAGCCTCAAGGCGATCATGGGCGCCAAGAAGAAGCCGCTAGACAGCAAGTCCGCCGGTGATGTCGGCGTCGAGGCCTCCCAGGTAGGCGAGGAGGGTTCCCGGACCACGGTTCTGGCCCTGAACCCGCCGCCCACCAAGGAAGCCGGCGAAATCATCGAAGACGAAGACACCGCCGAGACGGTCGAAAAGATCGTTGCTTGGCTCGACGAAAGGAAGCTGATCTGATGGCCGGCATCCTGGTATACGCCCTGCACGACGACGAGGGCAATTTCAACAAGAACTCGCTCGGGGCACTCTCCGAGGCGGCCAAGCTGGCCGGCGAGCTCGGAACCGAGGCCGCGGCCGTGATCGTCGGAGACATTTCCGACGAAGGCGCCCAGGGTCTCGGCAACTACGG
>JAENXK010000021.1 GCA_016649615.1 Thermoleophilia bacterium | reverse complement strand
CGCTCAGGGTCGAGCGCGTGTCGTCGGAATCGAGGAAGTTGCTGACCGATGTCGGACCGTCGGCGATCGCCCCGATGATCGCCGCCCGGTGGGAGATCGACTTGTCGGCCGGTGGAGTCAGCATGCCGGTCAGCGGTCCGCACGGCCCGAAAAAGTCAGGTCCCGTGTCGTCCCCGGCCCCTGAGCCTTCGCCGTTTTGAGCGGCGCCGGAGCCGTTACGTCCGGGCCGGCTCATCCCGGCTCTCCGGCCAGGGTCACCGCGTGGCCCAGCCCGGAGATGCAGTCGAGGGCCTTCTCGGACTCGCCCTCACCGGCCACCCAGAGCGAGATCGCGCCGGAGCTCATGTCGGGAGCAGGTTCGAGCGACATGTCGGTGATGTTGACTCCTGCCCGGCCCAGCGCCAGGGCCAGCTCGGCAAGGATCCCGGGACGGTTCGGAACCAGGACCCGGAGCTCCTGGGTGGCCTCGCCCTCGGTCTCGACCTCGGAAAGCGCCGCCCGCTCGGCGGCTGCTCCGGCCTGCCAGGCCGCTATGCGATCCGGATCGGCCGAAGCGATCACCGCGGCAGCATTCTCGAGACCGGTGATCGCCTCGCTGATCGCGGCCGCCACGGCCTCGTGGTTCGTCCCCAGGATCTCGCCCCAGATCCCCGGGTTCGAGCCGGCCACCCTGGTCGCGTCGCGCAGGCTCGGGGCGATCGCCCCGAGGCGCTCGGTGCCCGGCCGTCCCTGGGTCGCAAGCTGGTTGGCGAAGACGTGAGGCAGGTGACTGACCACCGCCATCGCCCTGTCGTGCTCATCGGCATCGATCGCCACCGGCCGGGCCCCCAGGTCCTTGATCGCCCGCTGCAGCCGGTCGTAGAGGATGCCCGAAGAGTTCTCGGTCGGGGTCAGGTACCAGCGGGCACCCTCGTAGAGGTCGGGACGGGCATTCGCCACCCCGGCAGATTCGGCGCCGGCCAGCGGGTGCCCGCCGATGAAGCGCTCGTCACCGGCCAGTCTCGAGACCAGCTCGCCCTTGGTCGAGCCGACGTCGGTGACCACGCAGTCGGGCCCTGCGGCCGCCAGCGCCCTTTCGGCCATCTCGGCCATCGAGCCGACCGAAGCGCAGCAGAAGACCAGATCGGCGCCCTCGACGGCCGACTCGATCGTGCCGGCGATCCGGTCAACCGCGCCCAGCTCGAGGCACTCGGCGGCGCGGTCGGGGTTACGCACGAAGCCGACCACCTCGCCGAGCCCGCGCTCGCGCGCTGCCGCACCGATCGAACCGCCGATCAGGCCCACGCCGAGCACGGCGAGGCGCACGGTCAGCCCCGGGAGATCGTCTTGCCGACGATCCCGGCGATCGCCTTTATCTTGGCGGTCAGCTCGCCGAACTCGGAGGTCGGCACCTGCTGGGCCGCATCACAGATCGCCTTTTCCGGCTCGTTGTGGACTTCGATGATGATCCCGTCGGCCCCGGCCGCCACCGCTGCGAGCGACATCGACTCGACCCAGTCCCGTCGTCCCGGCGCGTGGCTGGGGTCGACGATCACCGGGAGATGGGTCTGCTCCTTGAGAGCCGGCACAGCCATCAGGTCGAGGGTGAAGCGGTAGGCGGTTTCGTAGGTCCGGATTCCGCGCTCGCACAGCATCACGTCCTCGTTTCCCTCCTTGAGGATGTACTCGGAGGCCATCAGCAGCTCTTCGACTGTGGCCGAAAGCCCCCGCTTGAGCAACACCGGCCGGCCGGACTTGCCGACCTCGGAGAGCAGCGAGTAGTTCTGCATGTTGCGGGCGCCGATCTGGATCACGTCGGCGACCCCGAGCACATCATCGAGATCACGCAGATCGAGCAGTTCGGTCACGATCGGCAGGCCGGTCTGCTGCTTGGATTCGGCCAGCAGGCGCAACCCCTCCCGACCGAGTCCCTGGAAGCTGTAGGGAGAGGTGCGGGGCTTGTAGGCGCCGCCGCGAAGCATGGTCGCGCCGGCCGTGGCGACTGCCTCGGCGGAAGCGAGCATCTGGTCGCGGTTTTCGACCGTGCACGGGCCCGCAATCAGGGCGAACTTCGTCCCGCCGACTTCCCTGCCGTCGATCTCGAGCACGGAGTCCTCGCCCTTGCGGAATTCGCGGGAAGCCAGCTTGTAGGGCTTGGCGATCGGTACCAGGTGATCGACTCCTGGCGCGCCTTCGAGGCCGAGGTCGGCCACTTTTTCCCGGTTGCCGATTGCCCCGATCAGGGTCAGGATCTCTCCCTTGGATACGTGGGCAGAGCAGCCGATCTCCTCAACCCGTTCCACGACCCGGGCGACCTCGTCCTCAGTCGCCCCTTCTTTCATCACGATCATCATCTCGTTTTCATGCCTTTCTTGAACTTCATGGAGACTCTACTTTCCGCACGACGCCAGAGAGTGTGCGGCTCAACCCCGGGCCGAGACGAGCCGGTCAGGCACGCGTCCGCGAACGGGTGACGGGGGGAACGGCGCCCGGCGGCTTTTCTGGAGACGGCGCGGCAGGGTGCCGCGTGACCGGACGCCTAGGTAAATCGCCAATAGGAATAGAAACCGGCAGGGACACAGGTGCGCGTGGCTGGTTCGCCTGCGCTGACGGGAGTTATCCGGCTGTGACCGCGCTGCTTCACTGCCTGCTTTGTATCAGGTGCGGTCCGCGAGCGCACCGGACAGGGCCGCCAGAAAGCGATCATCCTCTTCTCTCGTGCCGTAGGAAGCTCGCAGCCGGCCGGGACCGCCCAGCAGCGCGCCCGGGCGAACCACCACGCCGGCCGCGGCCAGGTCGTCCACGATCTGTTGCTCGATTTCGGCGCCGTTCTCACCGAGCGAGATCCAGGAGAAGTTCGTCTGGGTCTCCGCCGTTTCCAGGCCGAGCCCGGCGAAGCCGTTCTCCATGCGGATCCGTTCAATAATCACGCTCTCCAGCCGCTCCTGGATCCGGTCGCCGTGCCGGAGCGCTTCGGTGGCGGCGGCCTGGGCCAGAGCGTTCACGCTGAACGGCTGGCGCACCGCGTCGACCGCTGCCCGGAACGCCGGCGAACAGAGCGCATATCCGACCCGGAGGCCCGCCAGCGAGCAGGACTTGCTGAAAGTCCTCAGCAGGACCAGGTTCGGGTACTGCTCGAGGAGGTCGACCGTGTCGTCGGGGTCATCGTGCTGCTGGAAATCGATGTAGGCCTCATCGACGATCACGGTCACATGACCGGGCACCCGCTCGAGGAAAGCGGCGATCTCAGCGAACGGCAGATAGGTGCCGGTCGGGTTGTTCGGGTTGCAGACCAGGACGAGCTGGGTCGCGGCGGTGATCTCCCGCAGCATCGCCTTGAGATCGTGTACCTGACCGGGGCCGAGCGGAACCCGGATCTCGCGGGCGCCGCTCATCGCCGCCAGTTGCGGATACATCGAGAAGGACGGCCAGGCGAAAACGATTTCGGCGCCGGGTTCCAGCAGCGCCTCGCCGGCTGCCAGGAGGATTTCGCAGGAGCCGTTGGCCACGGCGACCCGGGCCGGCTCGGTTTCGTGGCGTTCGGCCAGCTTCCGGCGGAGCAGGGTGGCATCGGGATCCGGGTAGCGGTTCATCGATGCGGCCGCCCCGGCGATCGCCTCGATCACTTCGGGCAGCGGCGGGAAGGGTGATTCGTTCGAGGCGAGCTGGGCCAGGTCGGAGACGGCCACGTCCTCGGCCGAATGACCCCTGGGCACCCCGGGGGTGTACCCGGGGATCGAGTTCAGCTTCCTGTTGAAGCGCACACTCATGATCAGCTACTGGGCTGCGTTCAGATCGGCCCGGAGCCCGCCGGTCTCGCCCAGGTAGACGTGGCTGGGCGCGTGATCAAGGGCCGCGTTGTAGTGGAGCATGAGCCGGATCACCCGGTTCATCGATCCAGCCACGGGTATCTCGCGGGCACACATGAGCGGCACCTCGTTCAGGCCGATCCGCCGGGCGGCCACGGCCGGAAATTCGGCATCCAGGTCTTCGGTCGTGGTGAAGATCGCGCTGATCATGTCGGCGGCATCGAGGTCATTTCGCCGGATCACCTCGCGCATCAGTTCCTCGGTCGCCGACAGAATCGCCTCGGGCGAGTTGTCGTCCGCCTGAACGGCTCCGCGCACCGCCACAACCTTGCTCTGATCACTCATGCCCTGCATCTTCCCAGAGCCGTGTCACCTCGTGATCATCCAGGAGCCTCGACCTCCCGACACCGAGCCGCCCGAGCCGGAGAGGGCCGATCGAAATCCGCCTCAGGGCCACCACCTCATTTCTGACGGCCTCGGCCATCCGCCGGATCTGACGGTTGCGTCCTTCGTGAATGGTGATCTCGAAAGACCTCTCGCCGGTCCTCCGGACTCCGGCGGGCGCGGTCGGGCCGTCATCGAGCCGGACCCCCTCACCCAACCGGGCGAGGTCCCGGTCGGAAACGGGATGGCGGAGGTCGACCAGGTAGGTCTTTTCGACCTCGTACCGGGGGTGGGTCAGACGGTTGGCCAGTTCGCCGTCATTGCTGAGCAGGATCAGCCCGCTCGAATCGGCGTCGAGGCGGCCGACCGGGTAAAGCCGGGCCGCGCTGTCAACCAGTTCGACCACCGCGGTCCGCTTGCCCGGTTCGTCGACGGTCGAGATCACGTCGACCGGCTTGTTGACCATCCAGACTTCCCTGCCTTCGGGAACCGCGGCGTGGCCGTCCACCCGGACGTCATCGCCGCTCACCACCGGAGTGGCGGGATCGGTGACCACCCTGCCATCCACCCTGACCCTGCCCTCGGAGATGATCACCTCGGCCTTGCGCCGCGAGGCGACTCCGGAGTGGGCTAGGTACTTGGCCAGACGCACTCCCTGAACCTACGCCAACCTGCGGAATCTCCGTCGACCGTCGGACGCCCCGGTCAATTCTTCGCCGGCCGTCGGACGCCCCGGCCGATCGCCGGCTACGGCTCGGCCCGCTGTTCGCCGGCTGCCAGCAGGCGCTCGCGCAGTTCACGCTCGTCTTCCGGGCTGGGATCGAACCTGGCCGGATCGGGCAGCGCCTCAAGGCCCTCGAGGCCGAACACCTTTTCGAACAGGGCAGAAGTCCGGTAGATGACGGCACCGAAGCGGGAGCGGCCGGACTCTTCGATCAATCCCCGTTCACCCAGGCTGGTAACCGCCGATTCGGACGACACACCACGAATCCGGGCGATCTCGGGACGCGACACGGGCTGGAGATAGGCGACGATCGCGAGGGTTTCAGCCTGGGCCTGGGTCAACGGAGGGGTGCGCGGTTTGGACAGCAGCCGCCGCGCCGCCTGCTCCGTCTCCGGATCAGTGGCCAGGGTGAGGCCCTCCCCCACCCGCCGCAGCACGATTCCGCGGCGCCCCGGAGCCAGCTCTTCATCTAGGGACTCGACCGCCAGCTGGACCTGCTCGAGTTCCACCTGACAGGCTTCGGCAAGGGCGATCTCGGAGACCGGCTGGGTCGACAGAAACAGCAACGCCTCGATCGTGCGGACGAGCCCATCGTCGGATCGCTGCTCGATCATGGCCCTATCCCGCCTCCGCCAGGCGGTCTGTGCCCAGGCCGTCTGTGCCCAGGCCGTCTGTGCCCAGGCCGTCGGTGCCGCTGGTCCGGCGCACGGTTATCGGGCCACACTGTTCGGTCTGCTCCCAGGCTGCGTCGCCCCGCTTGTAGAGCTCGAGCAGGGCAAGGATCGTGACCGCTTGGGTCAGGCGGTCCTCGCGCCCGAACTGCTCGTCGAAGTCGAAGCGCGCCGACCTGGCCAGCGCGGTCCGCACGATCGAGAGCCGGCGCTGAAGCGAGACGGTCGCCCGCATGTGGGAAAGGTCCGGCCGGGAAGGGGCCTCCAGGAGATCGCCGATCGCGGCGGCCAGCTGATCCGGCTGGTAGACAGGCTCGGCCGCCTCGACTGCGACCCGGCGAAGTTCCGGTGGCAACGGCGCCGAGCGGTACAGGTAACCCCGCTGGCTCTCGAAATGTGCGGCCAGCACTTTGCCGGCGTCGCGGTAGCGGCGGTACTCGAGCATCCGGGCGACCAGTTCCTCAACCGCCTCGGCCGGCTTCATCTCACCGAACTCCTCCTCGGCTCCGGGCAGCATCAGCCTCGACTTCAACTCCAGCAGGGAGGCGATCAGGACCAGGAACTCGGTCGCGACCTCAAGTTCCATCTCGCCCCGCTGTTCGAGGTGGTTGACGTAGCTGGTCACCACCTCGCCCAACTCGACCTCGAGCAGGCTGATTTCCTCCCGGAGGACGATGCTCAGCAGGAGATCAAACGGCCCGACGAAGACATCGAGGTCGAGGTCGAGGTCCAAATCCAGTCTGGAAGCCACCTCAACAGGATAAAGAGGCGGTCGGTCGGGATCGGCGGACAAAGCCGCAGTTTACGGGGTCAGACCCGGCCGGATCAGCGCCGGGCCCGGCCAAGCCGGCCCCGAAACCCGCGTCAATGCGGGTTCGGGCCCACTCCCATCGCCGTTCGCACGTCGGCCAGGGTCTCCGCAGCCAGATCCTGGGCACGCTCGGCCCCGGCCGACAGAGTCGCCTCAAGCATGCCCTCGTCAGCCCGGAAGCCGCCGTATGCCTCACGAACCGGCCTCAGGTACTCGACCACGCCATCGGCCACCGCCTTCTTGAAGTCCCCGTAGCCGGCTCCCTCGAATTCAGCCTCGATCGACTCCTCGGAGACCCCGCGCGCAACCGAGAGGATGCCGATCAAGTTGGCGATCCCTTCTTTGCCATCTCCCCTCCGGATCTCGCGGCCCGAATCGGTGACCGCGCTGCCGAACTTCTTGCGGATCGCCTTTTCTTCGTCGAGCACGTAGACCCGCCCGCTGTCGGATCCGACCGTGGTCGACATCTTCCGGTCCGGTTCCTGCAGGTCCATCACCTTCGCCCCGATTTCGGGGATCCGGTGCTCGGGCACGGCCAGGGTCTCGCCGAAGCGCTCGTTGAAGCGCCGGGCGATCTCCCGCATCAGCTCGATGTGCTGGCGCTGGTCCTCTCCCACCGGGACCTCGTCGGCCCGGTAGGCCAGCACATCGGCCGCCTGCAGCACCGGGTAGAAGAAGAGCCCGGCCGATACCAGTTCGCGCTGGGTGGCCGACTTCTCCTTGAACTGATGCATCCGGTTGAGGTCGCCGTGGGCACAGACGCTGCCCAGCAGCCAGGAGAGTTCGGTGTGTTCGTGAACGTCGGACTGCCGGAAGAGAATGCAGCGCTCCGGGTCGAGCCCGGCGGCCAGCAGGATCGCGGTGGTGTCGTAGAGCCGGTCGCGAAGCTCCGCCGGATCGTAAGCCACGGTGATCGCGTGTAGATCGACGATGCAGAAGATGGCCGGATCGCCCCGCTCCTGGCCCTCGACGTACTGCCGGATCGCCCCGATGTAGTTGCCCAGGTGCTTGCTGCCGGTCGGCTGGATGCCAGAAAAAATTCTCATCGGGGCGAGGACTAGGCCAGCGAGCGGGCGATCACGACCCGCTGGATCTCGTTCGTCCCCTCGTAGATCTGGGTCAGTTTGGCGTCGCGCATCATCCGCTCCACCGGATACTCCTTCACATAGCCGTAGCCACCGAGTACCTGGACCGCCTCGGTGGTCACATCCATGGCTACGTCCGATGCGAACAGTTTGGCCATGGCCGAATACTTGCCGAGCGCGGGATCGTCCGTCTCGGCCATCGATGCGGCGCGGTAGAGCAGTTCGCGGGACGCCGCGGTGGTCGTCTCCATGTCGGCCAGCTTGAACTGGATCCCCTGGAGCCGGTTGATCGGTTCGCCGAATGCGATCCGCTCGCCGGCGTAGTCGGCGGCATAGTCGGTGGCTCCCTGGGCGATGCCGACGGCCTGGGCCGCGACTCCGAGCCGGGAGCGATCGAGCGTCTGCATCGCGACCCTGAACCCCTGGCCGACCTCGCCGATCACGTTCTCGTCGGGCACGAATACGTCCTCGTAGACCGGCTGGCCGGTCGGCGAGCCTTTCATGCCCATCTTGTGCTCTAGCGCATCGATCCGGAATCCATCGGAGTCGGCCAACACGGCGAACGCGGTGATGCCACGGGAGTACTTGACGTCCGGGTCGGTCACGGCGAAAGTCACATACATGTCGGCGACCCCCGAGTTGCTGATCCAGTTCTTGGCGCCGTTGAGGATCCAGCCGCCCTCGGTGCGGACCGCGCGGGTCCTCATCGCGCCCGGATCCGAGCCCGCCTCGGGTTCCGAGAGGGCGAATGCGCCCAGCCACTCACCGCTGGCCATCCGCGGCAGGATCCTGTCCTTGAGATCGTCCGAGCCGAAAAGCCTGACCGGCAGCGAAGAAAGGTCCTGGACCGCCAGCAGGAGAGAGGAGGAGGCACAGCCCTTGGCGATTTCCTCGATCGCCGCACAGAGCATCAGGTGGCCGGTGCCGGTGCCGCCGTACTGCTCGTCGAACGGCAGGCCGAACAGGTCGTGGTCGGCGAAAAGCTCGCGGATGTCCTCGGGAAACTCGGCGGTTTCGTCGATCTCGGCTGCCCGCGGGGTGACTTTTTCGACCACCATCTGCCGGATCACCTCCAGGAAGTCGAGCTGCTCCTGGGTCAGCCCGTACTGGGGAGTTACCTCAACTGCCATCTTCACACCCGTTTCTCAAGTTTTCGCGCGGCGGTCCCGTGGGCCCGCGCCTCCGATTACAGAACCGCCAGAGAATCTACCGGGCCTTCAATCCGGTTGGCGGATGACCGGCCGGCGGGTCGCTCCGACCTCGTCGAGTCGCCTCACCGGCGTCGTGTACGGAGCTTCGGAAGCGATTCCCGGATCCTGTTCGGCTTCTTCGAGAATCGACTCGATCGCCTCGGCGAAATCGTCCAGGTGCTCCTTCGCCTCGGTCTCGACCGGTTCGACCATCAGGGCTTCGTCGACCAGCAGCGGAAAATAGACGGTCGGTGGATGAAAGCCGAAGTCGAGTAGCCGCTTCGCAAGGTCCAGAGTCCTGATCCCGAGTTCCCTTTTCATGGGGGCTCCGGAAAGCACGAACTCATGCATGCAGTGCCGCTCGAAGGCGACCGGCAGGTACTGCCCGGCGCGGCCCTGGGCCAGCCGGCTCTTGAGGTAGTTCGCGTGCAGGACCGCGGTGCGGGAGGCTTCGGCCAGACCATCTGCCCCCAGGCTGAGGATGTAAGCGTACGAACGGACGAAGACGCCGAAGTTCCCCTGGAACCCACGCAGCCTGCCGATCGACTTCGGCCGGTCGAAGTCGAGGTCATAGGCCGGCCGGCCGGCCTCCCCCTCCGACTTCACGACCTGGGGCCGTGGGATATACGGCTCGACCCGGTCGGATACGGCGATCGGACCGGCCCCGGGACCGCCTCCGCCGTGGGGCTGGGAAAAAGACTTGTGCAGGTTGACGTGGACGATGTCAAAGCCCATGTCGCCGGGTCGGCACTGGCCCATGATCGCGTTCAGGTTCGCTCCGTCGTAGTAGAGCAGTCCGCCGGCCTCATGGACCAGCGAAGCGATCTCGGTGATGTTCCGGTCAAAGACGCCGAGCGTGTTCGGATTGGTCAGCATCAGGCAGGCGACGTCTTCGTCGACCTTGGCGCGCAGGTCTTCCATGTCGACCCCGCCCTGTCCGTCGGTCGCCACCTTCACCACCTCATAGCCCGCCATCGAGACCGAGGCCGGATTCGTTCCGTGGGAGGTGTCAGGGATGAGGACCTTGCCGGGATTGCGCCCTTGGTCGGCGTGGCAGGCCCGGGCCAGCAGCAGCCCGGCCAGCTCGCCCTGGGATCCGGCTGATGGCTGAAGGCTGACGTGCGGCAGCCCGCAGATCTCACTCAGCGCTTCCTGGAGCAGATACATCAGCTCCAGCGCGCCCTGGGCGTCGCCGGGGGCGGTCGCCGGGTGCAGCCGGGCATGTCCGGGGAGGGCTGCGACCCGCTCGTTCAGCCGGGGGTTGTACTTCATCGTGCAGGAACCGAGCGGGTAAAACCCGGTGTCGAGATCGAAATTCCGGCGGGAAAGCCGATTGTAGTGGCGGATAATCTCGGGTTCGGAAACCTCCGGCAGGCCGGCCGGCTCTTCACGGAGCAGGTGCGAAGGGATCAGGTCGGCGAGCGGAACCTCCTCCACACCCGACCCGGGAAGCTGGCAGGCGCGGCGGCCGGGCACGGATTTTTCAAAGATCGTGACCGCCCGGTCTGCCTGCTGCGGAGTTTCATCCGGTCCGGTCCGGTCCCGCGCTGCGGTGTCCACTTCCGGGTTCAAGCCGAGGCTCCTTCGAGCATGGCGGCCAGCCACTCGATGTCATCACGCGATCGCTGCTCAGTGATCGCCACCAGGAACGAATCGGCGAATTCGGGGTAGTCCCTGCCCAGCGGATAGACCGGCAATGAAGGTCCCGTGCCCGACGGGCAGGCAAGCAGTGACGCCACCGGAGTCCCGGCCGAGCGCATCGCGAACTCCCGCACCACCGGAGCCTCGTGGAGCGGCTCCAACCCTTCGATCGAGCTCAGACGCTCGCGGGCGAATGCGGTCCGGCGGGCGAGCAGCGCGCCCATCTCGACGAAGCCTTCCCTGCCCAGCCAAGAGAGGTGGACCAGCGCCGCCAGGGCGTTCAGGGCCTGGGCCGTGCAAATGTTGCTGGTCGCCTTCTCGCGCCGGATGTGCTGTTCACGGGTCTGCAGGGTCAGTACGAAACCGCGCCGGCCGTCGAGGTCGGTGGTTTCGCCCGCGATCCGGCCGGGCATCCGGCGTATGTTCTCCTCGCGCGCGCAGAAGAAGCCGAACGACGGTCCTCCGAAATCAAGCCGGTTGCCGAGCGGCTGACCTTCGCCGAAGGCGATATCGGCGCCACATTCGCCGGGCGGTTTGAGGACTCCCAGGGTCATCGGATCAACCGCGACGGCCAGCAGCGCCCCTCTGGCTGAAGCGAGCTCGCCGAGGGCTGCGATGTCTTCGACCGAGCCCAGAAAATTGGGGTTCTGCAGGAATACGACTGCCGTCTGCTCATCGATCGCGGCTTCGAGTTCGCCCGGGTCGGTCAGGCCGTCCACCAGACCGACCTCGGTCAGGCCGGCGCCGAAGCCGCCGGCGTGGGTGGCCAGGGTTTCGCGGCTGTGGGGATGAACTCCCCTTGAAGCGACCAGACCGGTCCGGCCGGTCGCCGCCATCGCGAGGTAGGCCGCCGATGCGGCGGCCGAGGGGCCTTCATACAGCCCGGCATTGGAGACCGGCAGCCCGGTCAGCTCCGACATCGCCGTCTGGAACTCGAACATCACCTGAAGGCCTCCCTGGGACACCTCGGGCTGGTACGGCGTGTAGGGCGTCAGGAATTCCGACCGCTGGGTGATCGCATCAACGATCGCCGGCACGTAGTGGTCGTACATTCCCGCCCCGAGAAAGCTCGGGGCCTGCTCGGTACTGCGGTTGGCCGCGGCCATGGCGGCCAGTCGCTCATGGACTTCGGGCTCGCTGAGACCATCCTCGAGGTCGAGTTCGCGATCGAATCTGACCTCTTCGGGGATCTGGGCGAAAAGCTCGTCGATCGAATCGACCCCGATCGTCTCAAGCATCCGGTCCCGGTCGGCCGGAGTGGTCGGGGTGTATCCGGCCAACGGCTTCTACTCCAGCGAGGCCGAGTATGCGGCCGAGTCCATCAGGGCGTCGGCCTCCGCCGGATCGCTCAGCCGGATCCTGATCAGCCAGCCGGTGCCGTACGGGTCGGTGTTTACCGCCTCGGGGGCGTCAGACAGGTCCGGGTTGACCTCGATCACTTCGCCGGAGAGCGGGGCGACCACGTCGGAAACGGCCTTGACCGACTCGACTTCGGCGTAGGGCTCGTCCTTGACCACAGAGGACCCGACCTCGGGACCTTCGTAGAACACGACCTCGCCCAGTGAATCCTGGGCATACCAGGTGACCCCGAGCGTGGCCTCGTCGCCTTCGATCCGCGCCCAGTCGTGTTCGGGGTGGTACCTCAGATCTTCGGGGTAGCTCGGCTCAGACACAGTCACCTCTTCTTCGAATAAAGGGGTTTGGAGCTTACGCGGGCCGGACGACGCTTGCCGCGCACGTCGATCTCGATCGCCGTCCCGGGCTCGGCCAGGTCGGACCGGATCAGGGCGAACCCGATCCCGTTTTCCAGCGACGGCGACCAGGTTCCGCTGGTCACCTCTCCGACCGTCTCTTCTCCGGAAATGACCGGGTTGCCCCCGCGCGCAATCCCGTCCCCCTCGATTTCAAAGGGAACCAGCCGCTCGTCGGTTCCGTTGGCCCTGAAGACGGCGACCTTGTCCGATCCGATGAAACCGGTCTGCTCGCTGCATGCCCAGCCGAGGCCGGCCGTCACCGGGTCGATCGATTCGCTCAGGTCGTTCCCGTGCAACGGGAAACAGACTTCCAGCCGCAATGTGTCGCGGGCCCCGAGTCCACACGGAACCACTCCGGCGTCGACCAGCTCGGCCCAGATCGCCGGAGCGATCTCCGGATCCAGCATAATTTCCACCCCGTCCTCGCCGGTATACCCGGTCCCGCAGACCAGGGCCGGGCGGCGGCCGATCTGCTGCGGGATCACGCCCATGCGCGGCGGCAACTCGATCCGGAGCTGTCCGGCGACGATCCGACGGGCGTTGGGGCCCTGGACCGCCAGCATGGCGTACCTCGAGGCGGCGTCACGCACGTACACGTCGAAGTCCCGGGCCACCTTCCCGAACTGGATCAGGTCGGCCTCATGGTTTCCGGCGTTGGTCACCACCAGGTACCGGTCCCCGCCGAGCCGGTAGGTGATGAGGTCGTCGATTACCCCGGCGTCGTCGTTCAGCAGGCACGAATACTGTGCGCCGCCGATCTCCATGAGGGCGACGTCGTTGGTCAGCAGGCGCTGGAGGAAAGCCAGGGCGCCGGGTCCTTCGACCTCGATCTGCCCCATGTGGGAGACGTCGAACAGCCCGGCGTGAGTTCGAACGGCGATGTGCTCTTCCTTGATCCCGTCGAAAGAAACGGGCATCTGCCAGCCCGAGAACAGGACCATCTTCGCACCAGACGCCAAGTGGGCTTCGTGAAGCGGGCTGAAACGCATCTCGGTCGGGTCGTTCGGCACCGGCCCAGCTTAGGGCCTATCCCGGCAGGGCTGAAAGCAAGGCCCTGGCGATCACTCGCCAGGGCCCCCTCCCTACTGCCCGTCCGGCTGTCCGGACGGGCGTTCATGACCTCCCGTTATCGCGCTCAGTCGCGCAGGAAGGGCGGAACCTCGATATCACCGTCGCCGACCCTGAGGTTGGTCAGATCCGTGTCTTCGGCCGAGACACGCTTGCGGCTCTCGTAGCGCCGGCGGACCCGCTGGGGAGAGCGGGCCAGCAGCTCGAAGCCCTCGAACCCCGTGGCGATCACGGTCACCCGGACCTCGTCGACCAGAGACTGGTCAACCACCGAGCCGAAAATGATGTTCGCGTTGGGATCGGCCTCTTCCTGAACCAGCTGAGCCGCCTCATTCACCTCGAACAGGCCCAGCTCTTCCGGTCCCGTGATGTTGAGCAGCATCCCTGTGGCGCCCTTGATCGATTCCTCGATCAGCGGCGAGGTTATGGCCGCCTTGGCCGCGTCCATCGCCCGGTTTTCGCCCTGTCCGGCGCCGACTCCCATCAGAGCGGAGCCGGCATCGCGCATGATCGTGCGCACATCGGCGAAATCGAGGTTGATCAGTCCCGGGATCGTGATCAGGTCGGTGATCCCCTGGACGCCCTGGCGGAGGATGTCATCGGCCATCTTGAAGGCATCGAGCACGCTGGTCCGGCGCTCGACCGCGTGCAGCAGTTTTTCGTTGGGCACGATGATCAGGGTGTCGACGTGGTTTCGCAGCTTCTCGATGCCTTCCATCGCCTGCTGCATCCGCTTCTTGCCCTCGAACTCGAACGGTTTGGTCACCGCTCCCACCGTGAGCGCACCGATCTCCTCCTTGGCGATCTCGGCTATCACCGGAGCCGAGCCGGTTCCGGTCCCGCCGCCTTCGCCCGCGGTCACGAAAACCATGTCGGCGCCCTTGAGTGCCTCCTTGATTTCGTCCCGGGTCTCGGCCGCTGCGCCTGCTCCGACTTCCGGACGGCCGCCGGCGCCGAGCCCGCGGGTCAGTTCCTGACCGATTGAGATTTTCATGTCGGCGTCGCATGCCTGAAGCGCCTGGGCATCCGTGTTGACCGCGATGAACTCGACGCCACGTACACCGGCGTCGACCATGCGGCTGACCGCGTTTGTTCCGCCACCACCGCATCCGACAACCTTGATTACCGCTAGGTATGTGCTTTCCATACTCCCGATCCGAAATCTTCGTTTGAGTTGAGCCTGGTTTCCTGAGGTGAAGCCTTGGTTGAAACCGGAACGCATCTCTAGAGTTTGAGTTGAAGCCTCTCGAGTTGAGCCTGCAGCACCGCTTCAGGGTTAGCGGAACTGCCCGGTTCTCGGAAATTGGGCCCAAGGTAGGGCATAAACGCCGATCTGTCAACGGGCCGAACGGCATCCTGCAAGACGCAACCCTCAACTCTAACTTTACTGTTTGGCAACCCTCAAGCTTTGCTTTACGGTTAGTCCGGAGCGTGAATTCCCGGCGCGAGAAGCATCCGGATACTCATACCCGGAGCGGTTTGCAGGCACCCGGAGGGCTCTGCCCCGGATCCCGTACCGCGGTCGCGTCCGGCCGGCCCCTCACTCCTCGCCGACCGGCTTTCCGGTGCCCACCGCCGGGCGGCGGGGAAGGCTCAGATCTACATAACCCGCGTCGGTCAGCTCCGGGTCGGAGATCACCGATGCCGCCGCACGCCACTTCTGGTCAACCGACGAATCGTCACCGAAGACCAGCACCGGGCCGTTGGAAAGGATCACCTCGACCCCGTTCTTGCCGAATTCACTGCGCTCGACGAACGACCTGATCTCATCCGGGGTGGCGCCGAGAACGGTGGCCTGGGCCAACTCCGGACCCTCGAGCCGCCCTCCGTCCGCCGACTCCCCGTCGGCGATCACCGGAAGCCGGCCCCCGGCTTCGCCGGCCGGGCCGAGCACCGTCCCGTCGGTGGCGATCAGAACGGCGTCCTCACCGGTTCCGAGCACTGAACCGTCCGATCTGAGGCCGACCGTGACCGTCGCGCCGTTCGGGAAGTCGGCCTCGATGTCAGCCGACTCGACCCTGGGAAACCGGGCCAGATCCCGCTCGAGTCCTCCGGGGTCGAGGTGAAGAGTGGTCATCCCGCCGACCGCCTGCTTGACGGTCGCCGTGATCTCCTCCCCCTGATCGGTTTCGGCCGTCACCCCCTGAATCTGCAGGTCGCGGATCTCGACCAGAGAGGAGTCCCGCAGCCAGAACTGGTAGCCCGCAGCCAGGGCCAGCCCGACCGCGAGTACGAGCGAGACAGTGATCCAGGCCCGCCGGCGCTTCCGGGCATTTTTTCTGGCCAGCTCGGCCGTCTGCTTCAGAGAACGATCCTCAGCCACCGTCGGGCTCCTCCGGGTCGACCAGCCGGTCGGAGAGCCGGGTGATGTCGCCCGCTCCCACCGTGACCAGGATCCGGTCGGGCCCCAGCCGCTCCAGCGCCACTTTCTCGGCAGCATCGGCGTCCGGAGCCCACCAGACCGTTCGGCCCCCGGACCGGTCCGCCGCGGCCCGCATCACGTCCAGGCCGCTCACCCCTGCGAGCGGACCCACCGGCCGTTCGCGGGCCGGATAGACATCGAGCACGATGATCTCGTCGGCAATCCCCAGTGCGTCCCCGAAAGCCTGGCTGAAGACCCTGGTCCGCGAATAGAGGTGAGGCTGGAAAACGGCGATCAGACGCTCCGGGCCGAGACCCCGCAGCGCCGACAGCGCCGCTTTGACCTCGGTCGGGTGATGTGCGTAGTCGTCGTAGATGCGTGTTCCACCCCGCTCTCCCTTGAACTCGAGCCGGCGTTTGACCCCGGGGAAGCTCTCGAGTGAGCGGGCCGCGTGAGCTCCCTCCTCACCGGCGACGGACAGCGCCGCCAGGGCCGCCCGGGCGTCCAGCTGGTTGTGATCGCCCGGTACCAGAAGCTCCAGCTGCTCCGGGCCCGGTCCCGAGCCGTCGAAACCGATCAGTTCGCGCCCGGCGAGGTCCGCTTCCAGGTCGTGGTCGGCCTCGGGGTAGACCACCCCGGACGCCTTCGACGCAAACTCGACGAAAGCGGTCCTCAGTTCGGTCAGGCCAGCCCAGCGGGAATGGTGATCCATCTCGATGTTGGTCACGACCGCGATCTCGGGGTCAAGCACCAGAAAACTCCCGTCCGACTCGTCGGCTTCGACGATCGCCCACTCGCCCTCTCCCCACCCGCTGTTTGCCGGCCCGCCGTCGACTCCCACGCCGGGAAGTTCACCGCCGACGAAGAAGGCCGGATCGCGGCCGAGCTCCCGCATGGCCCAGATCAGCATGCCGGTCGTGGTCGTCTTGCCGTGGGTTCCGGCCACGGCGATCGTTCGCTTGGAGGCGCAGAGCTCTGCCAGCAGGTCGGAGCGGTGAAGCACGCGGCTTCCCCGTTGCCGGGCCAGCGCCAGCTCCGGGTTTTCCTCGCCGATCGCGGTCGAGACCACGACCTCGCACCGGTCAGGCAGGTTGTTCTCGTCGTGCCCTATGACCGGCCTGACGCCGGCCTCCGTGAGACGGTCGAGATAGGTCGATCCGGAACGATCGCTGCCGGTGACCCCGGCACCGAGCTGGTGACAGACCAGGGCGAGCCCGCTCATCCCGGCCCCGCCGATCCCGATGAAATGAAGCCGGCGGTCATTCCAGTCGGCGCCGGTCACTTGTTCTTCCCCGACACGGAAAGAACCTCTCGGGCCACCGCGGCGGCCGCGTCGGGCCGGGCCAGCGAAGCCGCCGCGGCCGACATCCCGGCAAGCCGGTCGCTGTCGCCGAGAAGTACGCTCACCCTTTCCATGGCCAGATCCGCGGTCAGATCAGAGTCAGCGATCACTTCGGCCGCCCCGGCGTCGGCCAGCCATTCGGCGTTCGCGGTCTGGTGGTCACCAGTGGCATAGGGGTACGGAACCAGCACCGACGCCCGTCCGCGGGCGGTCAACTCAAATACCGAGCCGCCCGAGCGGGCCAGGACCAGATCACAGGCGGCAAGACAGTCGCCCATGTCCGGTTCGTATTCGAGCAGGCTGTAGCCGTCGCCGCCGGAGGCCTCATCCAGACGGTGTCTCAAGTCCCGGTAGTCGCGGCTGCCGGCCACGTGGACTACTTCAAAGTCACGTCCGGGGCGCTCGGCAAAGGCCTCGATCGCGGCCCGGTTTATGGTCCTCGCCCCGAGGCTGCCACCCATGACCAGCAGGCAGGGCCGCTCTGCCTCGATCCCGAAGCGGGCTCGGGCCCTGCCGCGATCCGCATCGAGCACGGCGCGACCGACCGGCCGTCCGGTAACCGTGTACTGAGCCCCTTCCACCCCCTCGATCTCAAAAGAGAGGCAGACCCGGTCGGCACCGCGGGCCAGCAGCCGGTTGGCCAGCCCGAGATGCCGGTCGGCTTCGGTCAGAACCAGTGGAATGTGCATGGTGCGGGCCGCCAGTCCGGCCGGGCCGGCGACAAAGCCCCCGCCCCCCATGACGACATCGGCCCGGCGCTCGGCCAGCCTTTTCCTGACTCTGGGCACGGCGGCTGCTGCCTTCAGGGCCGCGCCGGCGGCCTTGAACGGATTTCGCCGGTCGATGCCGGAAAGCTCGAGCAGGTCGATCTCGTAGCCGGCCGCCGGAACCAGTTCGGCTTCGAGCCGGCCCCGGGCACCCAGAAAAGAGACTTCCGCCCCTCTATCTCGAAGCTCGTCGGCTACGGCCACGGCCGGAACTACGTGCCCCGCCGTACCGCCCGCCGCTATGACGACTCTGGGCACCGGATCCTGTCTTTCGATGTTGTGTCTTACCACTGTGGCCTTCGACCAGACGCAGTTTCGCAGTCCTCCCCCTCGAAGAAGTGGACCGCGGAATCTTCAAGGTCGCCGCCCGGCCACCGCGGGCTACATTGAGGATCAACCCGATCGCTACCAGGCTGACGATCAGGCTGTTGTTGCCATAGGAGATCAACGGCAGCGGAACACCGGTCAGAGGCGCCATGCCCATCACCGCGTACAGATTGAGGCTGGCCTGAATCAGGATCAGGCCGGTCAGGCCCGAGGCCAGGATGCGGCCATAGTCATCCTTTGCCGAGCGGGCGATCCGGAACCCGGCATACCCGAGCAGGCCGTAAACGGCGATCAGAACGACCATGCCGAGGAATCCGAACTCCTCGCCCAGCACGGCCGAAATCATGTCGGTGTGTGCCTCAGGCAGGTAGAAGGCCTTCTGCACACCGTTGCCGATCCCGACACCGTCGAGCCCGCCCGAACCGATCGCGATCTTGGCCTGGATCACCTGGAAGCCGTTGCCGGCCACATCCTGCTCCGGGTTGAGGAAAGTCAGCAGCCGGTCACGGCGATAGGGCGCGGCCAGCGCCAGGATCATTGCCAGGCCGGCCATGACTCCACCCACGAGAGCGAGATCACGAATCCGGGCCCCGGCGGCGAACAGGGTTATGCCGACCGCGAACACGGCCACCATCGCCGTGCCCATGTCCGGCTGCAGCATGACCAGAAAGCAGGCGGCGGCCGTCATCAACAGGTAGGGGGCCATGTCCCGGACCGAGTGCAGGCGATCGGGGCGGTCGGCCAGCAGATAGGCGCCGTAGAGGACGAGGGCGAGCTTGAGGAACTCGGCCGGCTGGAGCTGGATCGGACCGGCGACGAACCAGCCCCGCGTGCCATTGACCGCGGTTCCCATGACCAGCACCGCGGCCAGGGCACCGAGGGCGATCATCATGATCATCGGGGAGGCGCTTCTGACCGTGCTCAGGTTCCGCTTCATCATGAAACGCATGAGCAGGAGACCGATCGCACCGACGATCACGGTTCGCTTGAGGTAGAAGGCGCTGTCTGACAGACCGCCGTTGCTGAGAATCCGGGTGGTCGAACTGGCCGAAAACACCATGACCGCACCGATCGCCAGCAGGATCAGGGTCGCGGTGAGCAGCAGGTTGTATTCGACCGAGGTCCCGGCCTGGTCACCGCCATTGGTGCGGCTTCCGCGGCGACCTTTGTCCCCAGCCGCCTTCCGGCCCGGCTTTGACCGCCTCCTAGCGGCCACGGCAGACCTCGACCAATTCCCGGAATCGATCGCCGCGGGCCTCATAGTCGCTGAACTGGTCGAAGCTGGCGCAGGCCGGCGAGAGCAGGACGGTCTCCCCCGGACCGGCCGCCGCTGCGGCTTCGGAAACGGCGGTTTCGAGGTCCTCCGACCAGCGAAGGTCCAGCCCCTCGGCCGGCGCCAGGCTGCCGGCAAGCTGATCGGCGGTCTCACCGATCAGGTATACGGCCCGGCAGCGCCCGGCGACAGCCGGGACAAGCCCGTCGAACGGCTCGCCCTTGAAGCTGCCTCCCAGGATCAGATGGATCCCGCCGTCGAAAGACTCCAGGGCGGAGATCGTCGCTTCGACGTTGGTCGCCTTGGAATCGTTCACGAAAGACACACCCTCGACTTCAGCCACGAACTCGAGCCGGTGGGCCAGTCCGCCGAAGCTCTTCAGTCCCTCCGCGACTGCCTGCCGGGGCAGACCCATGCTGATCGCCGCCGCAGCGGCGGCCATCGCGTTGGCGATGTTGTGGGAACCGATGATGCGTAGGTCGGAGACCGCAACCAGCGGGGTTCCGTCGAGCCGGATCTCCCCGTCCTCCAGGGTCAGTTGGAGCGGCTCCGCAGCCTGTCCGGCGGCGGGCAGGAACCTGACCACGGCGGCCTCGCCGGGAGGGTCGATTTCCTTCAGGGAGGGATCTCCGGCGTTGAGCACGGCGACATCACCTTCGCCCTGATTGCGGAAGATGTTGAGCTTGGCCGCTCCGTAGTGTTCGAGATCGCCGTGGCGATCGAGGTGGTCCGGGCTCAGATTCAGAAACACGGCGCACTCGGGCGAGAAGAGTTCCGTGTCTTCCAGCTGGAAGCTCGAGCATTCGCAGATCACGGTCATCCCGCCCGGCCGATCGCCCACAGCCAGATCGCATAGCGGGGCGCCGACGTTGCCGGCCGCGGCCACCGGCCTGCCGGCCTCGCGATAAAGGTGGGCCGCCAGTTCGGTCGTGGTCGTTTTTCCGTTGGTGCCGGTAATCGCGATCATCGGAGCATCAACCAGGCGCCACCCCAGTTCCAGTTCGCCGACCACGAAAAGCTCGCGCCGACGTGCTTCGAGGATGACCTCCGCTCCGGACGGAACCCCGGGGCTCTTGACTACCGTCGCCGCGCCCTCGAGATGGGCCGTGCCCTCGGTCCCGGTCTCGAAACCTACGCCTGCCCGGACGAGGGTCTCCAGATCTCCGGGACTACCGGAGTCGACTCCGAAGACCGACTCACCGCGGGCCGCCAGGGCCAGCGCGGCGGAAACGCCGGAACGGGCCAGACCGACCACGAGATAGGGGCCTCGGGGCAGCGGCGGCCTGACCTTGGATGAGTGGACGTATTCCACCCCTCATCCTTCTACCTGCAGCCCCGAGTCCCTGTCTCGGGGAGCCGTTTTTCCGGCCGGTCGTCAACTCCCGATCGACTGCTGGTAGATCGCGAAACCGACCCCGCTGCAGACTGCGGCGATGATCCAGAAACGGAGCATGATCTTCGTCTCCGACCAGGCCATCATTTCGAAGTGGTGATGGAGCGGTGCCATCAGCAGGACCCGCCTGCCGAACGTCTTGAAGCTGAAGACCTGAATCAGCACCGAGAGCGCCTCGATCACGAAGATCCCTCCGATCACGATCAGCAGAACCTCGGTCTGGGTCATGACTGCAAGGGCACCGATCGCGCCACCGAGCCCGAGCGATCCCGTGTCGCCCATGAAGATCGTCGCCGGGAAGGCGTTGAACCAGAGGAACCCGACGCAGCCACCGACCAGGCAGACCGCGAACAGGGCGAGGTCCTGCTGTCCCGCCGTGACGAAGGTGATCGCCGTGTAGGTCAGAAGGACGATCGCACTCGAACCGGCGGCCAGGCCGTCAAGACCGTCGGTCAGGTTGACTCCGTTGGTGGAACCTGCGATCACCAGGAAGACCAGGACGAAGTAGAGCACCGGGCCGATGTCAATGCTGATGTCGAAGGCGCGGAACAGGAGCACCGGTTCGAGCCCGACCTCGTGCCGGGCGACCCACCAGAGGACAAGGGCCAGAAAAACCTGGACGACGAGCTTGTACCGGGCGGCCAGGCCCAGTGAACGGCGTTTGACGATCTTGATGAAGTCGTCGGCGAATCCGAGGGCTGCGCAGCCCAGAGCGACAAAAAACACCGTCATCGAGGCGATCCCGTGGCCGGACAACACCAGAAAGGGAACGGCGATCGCGGTGAAGATGATCAGCCCGCCCATGGTCGGCGTCCCCGCCTTGGTCTGATGTCCTTCCGGTCCCTCCTCCCGGATGTGCTGGCCGAACTCCCGGTTGCGCAGGAACTCGATGAACCGTGGCGAGAGGAACAGGCAGATCAGCATTGAGGCCAGGGCGCCGATTACGATCTCTCCCATCAGATCACCGTATTCCGATCACGGCTTCGAACGAGCCGTGCGGTCACGTCTTCGAGCCCGGCCGAACGCGAGCCCTTGACCAGGACGGTCACATCCGGTCCCAGCAGTCGCTCAACCGCCTGCGCCGCGTCGGCCGTGTCCCCGGCCCAGTGGTCCGGTTCGTAGAGGCGGGCGACCGGGCCGACCCCGACAACGGTCTCGATCCCGAGTTCGCGGGCCAGATCGCCGATTTCGGCGTGGTAGCGATCCCCTTCCGGGCCGAGCTCGGCCATGACCCCGAGGACCGCAATCCGGCGCCCTTCGAGGCCGGCCAGGTGTTCAAGCGCCGCCCGCATTGAAACCGGGTTGGCGTTGTAACAGTCATTGATGATCAGACCGCGTTCACCGAGATCGATCCGCTCGCCGCGCAGACTGGAAAAGGTGACGCGACCGGTACCGGCGGCGAGCTGCCGGAGTGATGCTCCGGCGGCGAGACCGGCCGCGATCGCAGCCAGGGCATTGGCCAGGTTGTGAGCCTCGGGGAACGGGAAGTCGAACTCCTGGCTGCCCCGGGGAGTGAGGACCGTCGCCTTGATACCGGCCCCGGCGGTTTCACTTTCCGTGACCGTGACATCTCCGCCCTCACCGAACCGGATCACTTTCGGGGCCGACGACAGGTGCTTTTCCAGCGGACCTGCCTCGACCGGGGCGATCAGGGTGCCGTCCGCCGCCAGCCCCTCGACCAGCTCGGCCTTGGCTGCCGCGACCGCCTCGACCGAACCGAGCAGTTCGACGTGGACCGGCCCGACGTTGGTGATCACTCCGACTTCGGGCTCGGCGATCGCCGCCAGCTCGGCGATCTGGCCCCGCCCCCGCATCGCCATCTCGAGCACGAGGTATTCGGTCCCGGCTGGCGCGGCGAGGATCGTCAGCGGAAGGCCGATCTCGGTGTTGAAGTTCTCCTCGGAGGCGTGCACCCGTCCCGGCAGCAGTGCCCTGGTTATGTCCTTGACCGACGTCTTGCCTACCGACCCGGTTATCCCGATCACCGTGGCGTCCATTTCCCGGCGCCAGAGCCGGGCGAGCATCTGCAGTGACCGGAGCGGATCGGGGCTGGCAAAAACCCATGCCCTCTCGTCACCGGAAGCGAGCCGCTCGGCCCGGTCCGGCGTGACCACCACGCCCCAGGCTCCCGCGGCGATCGCGGCCTCGGCGAACGCGCCGCCGTCATCCTGCCCGCCCGTCAATCCGAAGAAGAGCTCGCCCCCGGCTATCTCCCGGGAATCGATCGCTGCCCGCCCGGGCGATCCGCCCGGCCCACGGCCGACAATCGTGGCGCCCATCTCCCGGGCCATCTTCTCCGGTTCCAGGCCGGTCAATTCTGCTCGCCGCCGCGCCGGCGCAGGTGGGTGCGGGCCACCTCGCGGTCATCAAAGGGGATCTTCCTGCCGTTCTCGAACTCCTGGCCCTGCTCATGGCCCTTGCCGGCTATCACCAGGGTGTCACCCGGAGCGGCCACGTCCACCGCCCGGCCGATCGCTGCCGACCGGTCGGGTTCGACCTCCACCCCTTCACGATCGGTAATGCCCTCGAGTACGTCATCGATGATCTCAGCCGGATCCTCCGACCGGGGATTGTCGGAGGTGACGATCGTCAGATCGGCCAGCTGGGCTCCGGCCCGGCCCATGAGCGGCCGCTTGGCCCGGTCGCGGTCACCGCCTGCGCCGACGATGGCGATCAACCGGCCCTCAGTCAGGTCCCTGGCCGCCCGTAGTGCGTTCTCCACCGAATCCGGGGTATGGGCGTAGTCGACGAGAACCGCAAAATCCTGCCCTTCGTCGATCGCTTCAAACCGTCCCGGGACCCGGCCGGCTTCGGCCAGTGCAGCAACCGCCTCGTCCGGGTCGACCCCGAGCGTAACCGCGCCGGCGAGCGCGGCCAGCGCGTTGGCGACGTTGAACCTGCCCGGAAGACCGGTATGGACGACCAGGTCACCGTGCTCCGACTCGACCAGGAAGTCGGCCCCGGAAGCGTCGAACCTGAGCTCGGTCGCACTGAAGTCGGCCGCTCCGCCTTCAGCCGAATAGGTGAACACATCGAAATCGGCAGCCAGCCGCTGTCCGTAGCGGTCGTCGATGTTCACCACCGAGGCACCGGGCCCGGCCTCGAACAGGAGCCGCTTTGCCGCGAAATAATCTTCCATGTCCTCGTGGAAATCGAGATGGTCCTGGGTTAGGTTGGTGAAGACCGCCAGATCGAAGTCGATCGCGTCGCAGCGGTGCATGGTCATCGCGTGCGAGGAGACTTCGATGACGCAGGCTTCATCGCCGGCCTCCGCCATCCGCCTGAATGTCTGCTGAAGGTCGACCGCCTCGGGAGTCGTCCGCACCACCTCTTCCTCGACCCCGCCGACCATCTGCTTGACCGTGCCCATCAGTCCGGTCGGCAGACCGGCGTACTCGAAGATGTCCCGCAACAGGAAGGCGGTGGTCGTCTTGCCGTTGGTGCCGGTGATTCCGGCTATCTTCAGCTCGGCAGTGGGAT
>JAENXK010000006.1 GCA_016649615.1 Thermoleophilia bacterium | reverse complement strand
GGCAACATCGACTACGTGGTTCCCGGCAACGATGACGCTATCCGCTCCTGTGGGCTGGTCATCTCGACCGTGGGGTCGGCAGTTGAAGAGGGCGCCGGTGCCTGGGCGGTGATCGAAGAAAAGCGACGGGCCGAGGAGCAGGCCCGCCGGGAGAAGGAAGAGGAGGAGCGCAGGAAGAGGGAAGAGGAAGAGCGGGTCCGGCGAGAGGCGATCGAGAAAGAACAGGCCGAGCAGAAGGCACGCGAGCGAGCTGAAGAGATGGCGAAGGCCGAAACCGCAAAGAGCAAGCCCGCGCCGAAACCGAAGCCGGCAAAAGCTGATAAGCCCGCCGACGAAGCCAAGCCGGCCGAGCAGCCGCACCCCCAGGCCGTGCCCGACCATCCCCAGGCCGTCGTCCCGGACCATCCTCAGGCGGTAAAAGCGGATGAGGCGGCACCTGAGGAAACTGAGACGAAGCAGGAGAAGGCCGCCGCGTCAAAGCCGGCGGGCGGCAGCCGGGAGTAGTCGGACAGTGAGTAACCAGATAACGGCCGCGGACGTCAAGGCGCTGAGGCAGCAGACCGGGGCCGGCATGATGGACAGCAAAGCCGCCCTGACCGAGGCCGAAGGCGACGTCGAGCGCGCAATTGAGCTGTTGCGGGTCAAGGGGCAGGCGTCTGCGGCAAAACGTTCCGGGCGCGGGACCTCGGAGGGAGTGGTGGCCTCCTACATTCACGCCAACAAGAAGGTCGGGGCGATGGTCGAGGTTCAGTGCGAGACCGATTTTGTGGCTCGCAACGAAGACTTCTCCGACTTCGCCTACCAGGTGGCGATGCACATCGCTGCCGCTTCGCCGACT
Source organism: Thermoleophilia bacterium (assembly GCA_016649615.1). Classification (GTDB taxonomy): domain Bacteria; phylum Actinomycetota; class Thermoleophilia; order Solirubrobacterales; family 70-9; genus 67-14. Next base: position 39,120 of record JAENXK010000006.1, on the reverse strand, counting down.
TTTGTTTCGGCCGAAGAAATCCCCGAGGACGAGGTCGCAGCCGAGCGGCGGATCTTCGAGGAGAAGGCCCGCGAGGAGGGCAAGCCCGACGACGTGATCGAGCGGATCGTTGACGGCCAAGTGGCGAAATGGGCCCGGGAGATCTCCCTGCTCGAGCAGGAGCACGTGAACACTGAGAAGCATGAATCCAAGACGATCGAACAGATGCGCGAAGAGCTGGCAGCCAAGGTCGGCGAGAACGTGGTGATCAGCCGGTTCACCTGCTTCCGGATCGGGGAGTAGGCTCCCGGCCGACTCGATGAACGACACGGAACCGCGCTTCAACAGGATTCTTCTCAAGCTTTCGGGCGAGGCCCTGATGGGCAAGCTCGAGTTCGGGACGGATCCGGACGAAGTCGAGCGGATCGCCCGGCAGCTCGGAGCCATCCGTGGCCGGGGCGTGGAGGTGGCGATCGTGGTCGGCGCCGGCAACATCTACCGCGGTATAGACGGCGCCGCAGCCGGGATGGATCGGGCCACCGGTGACTACATGGGCATGATGGCCACCGTGCTGAACGCCCTGACCCTCCAGGACGCCCTCGAAAAGCACGGCCAGTACACCCGCGTCCTCTCGGCGATCGACGTCAGGGAGGTGGCCGAGCCCTACATCCGGCGCCGGGCGATGCGCCACCTGGAGAAGGGCCGGATAGTGATTTTTGCCGCCGGAACGGGCAACCCGTTTTTCACCACCGACACCGCGGCCGCCCTGAGGGCGCTTGAGATCCATGCCGAGGCGATCCTGATGGCGAAGAACGGGGTCGAAGGGGTCTACGACGCCGATCCAGCGACCGACGAAGGGGCGACCTTCATCCCCGAGATCAGCCATCGTGAAGCGATCGAGAAAGGCCTGAAAGTGATGGATTCGACCGCGCTCAGCCTCTGCATGGACAACGACCTCCCGATCTACGTCTTCAACATGGCCGACGAAGAAAATATAGATAGGATCGTTTCCGGCGAAAAGGTCGGCACTCTGGTCAGCTCCAGTGGGTCGGCAAGCCGTCCGCCGGAAACCAGATGATCGACGAGCTCCTATCAGACGCCCGGGAAAGGATGGCAAAGTCCGTCGTTTCCAGCCGTGGGGAATTCGCCACGGTCAGGACCGGACGGGCGACCCCGCACCTGCTTGACCGGATCACGGTCGACTACTACGGCGCGCCCACGCCGCTGGCCCAGATGGCGAACGTCGCCGCAACCGAAGCGCGTCTTCTGGTGGTCACGCCCTACGACAAGTCCTCGATCGCATCAATCGAGAAGGCGATCCTCGAGTCCGACGTCGGCCTGACTCCTTCAAACGACGGTAACGTGATCCGCCTGCATATCCCCGACCTGACCGAGGAGCGCCGCCGGGAGCTGGTCCGGGTGGTCCACGGCGTGGCCGAGGACGGCAGGATCGCGGTGCGCGGTGTACGGAGGGACGTGATGTCGGACCTGCGTGAGTTGAAGAAAGACGGGGAAGCCGGCGAAGACGATGAACACCGGGCTGAGTCGGCCCTTCAGGATCTGACCGACGAGGCGATCAAGGAGATCGATTCCCTGCTCAAGGGCAAGGAAGAGGAAATCCTCGAGGTGTGAACGCGCCTCGATACGTCGCGATCATCACTGACGGCAACGGTCGCTGGGCCGAAGCCAGGGGGCTTCCCGTGAGGGAGGGCCACCGGGCGGGGGCCGACACGGTCAAGGCCCGGCTCAGGGACGCGGTCGAGTTGGGGATCAGGGAGCTGACCGTCTTCTCGTTTTCGACCGAGAACTGGTCCCGGTCTCCGGAAGAGGTCTCCGCGCTGATGGAAATGTTCGAGCAGAGAATCGTCTCGGAAACGCCGGAGCTGCACGAGGAAGGCGTCCGCATGCGCTTCATCGGCCGAAGAGAGGGAATCGCCCCCGAACTGGTCGCCCGCATGGAGGAGTCCGAGGAGATGACCGCCGGAAATGACGCGATCACCTTCTTCATCGCCTTCAACTACGGCGGCAGGGCGGAACTGGTCGATGCCGCCCGCGGTTTCACGGGCACCACCGAAGACGAGTTCCGGGAGCGTCTCTACGCTCCCGAGATGAACGACCCCGAGCTTTTGATCAGGACCAGCGGGGAGCAGAGGATCTCAAACTACCTGCTCTGGCAATGTGCCTACTCGGAGTTCGTATTCCGGGACGAATTGTGGCCTGATTTCGGCCGCGAGGCTTTCGAGCAGACCCTCGAGGAGTACAGCCGGCGCCGGCGGCGCTTCGGTGCGCGGACGGCGTCGTGAGGGGCAGCAAATATGGGTGAGACCTTGAAGCGGATCATGGTGGCCCTGCCCTGGATCGTGGTCGCCCTGGCGATAATCATCGCCGGCGGCCCCTGGTTTGCCGCGGCGCTGGTGGTATTCGGCATCATCGGTCTGCGCGAGTTCTTCACGATGAGCGCCAGGTACCGTCCGCTCCAGCCTGCTGCCTATCTGGGCCTCGCCGGGATGATCGCGGCCGCCTACTTCGGCACCGCCTTCAACATCCTGCTGATGATGGCCGTTCCGTTCCTGCTGTTCTTCATCTTTGCGGCCGAGCGGGAGGCACGCGAGAACATAACCGCCTCGATCGCGATCACCGCCCTGGGACTCTTCTGGATCGGGATACCGCTGGTTCACGCGGTTCTTCTGCGTGAACTGCCCGACCACGGTGGCGCCCTGCTGGTTAACGTGCTGATCGGCACTTTCGGCACCGACACCGGCGCGTACGCGGTCGGACGGATGTTCGGGAGGCACCCGCTCTCGCCCCGGCTCTCCCCGAACAAGACGGTGGAGGGACTGGTCGGCGGCCTCCTGATCGGCGTTCTCGCGGTCTGGTGCGCCGGGCTTTACCAGGACTGGCTGTCCGGGACAGACGCCTTGATCCTGGGGGCCGCAGTCGCCGCGACAGCGCCGATCGGGGATCTTTTTGAATCGATGATCAAGCGCGACCTCGAGGTGAAGGACACCGGCTCGCTGTTCGGCCCGCACGGTGGCCTGCTCGACCGCCTGGACGCCGTCTTCTTCACCGTAGTGGCCGGCTACTACGTATCGATTGCCCTTGTCTACTGAGCGGACCCCAGCCCACGCCGGTGAGCCGGCCTCCGGTTTGAGGTTCGAGAAGACCAGGAGCCTCGCGTGACCGGGCGGCGCCTGTGAAGCGGATAGTCGTACTCGGGTCGACCGGTTCGATCGGAACCCAGGCCCTGGAGATCATCAACGCCGGCGACGATCTGGCAGCGGTCGGCCTGGCGGTCGGTTCGAACTGGGAAGAGGCTGTCGTGCAGGCCCGCGGTTGCGGGGCCGGGACGATCGCCGTATCCGACCCGGAAGGAGCCCGGCAGGCCGGGGAGGCGTTCGCCGGCACCGTCCTCGCCGGCGAAGCCGCCGCACGAGAGCTGATCGGCGCGACCTCACCGGACCTGGTTCTGAACGGGATCGTCGGCGCCGCGGGACTGGGACCGACGATCGCCGCCCTTTCGGCCGGAATCGACGTGGCCCTCGCAAACAAAGAGAGCCTGGTGATCGGAGGCGAGCTGGTGATGGAGCTGGCCCGGGCCAAGGGGGGCCGGCTTCTGCCCGTAGATTCGGAGCATTCTGCGCTTTTTCAGCTGCTTCACGGCGAAGAAGCGGTTGAGCGGATAGTCCTGACCGCTTCCGGGGGCCCGTTCCGGGGGCGGACGGACCTCGGCGGAATCACCGTCGAGCAGGCACTGGACCACCCCACCTGGGCGATGGGAGGGCGGATCACCATCGATTCGGCGACTCTGATGAACAAGGGCTTCGAAATGATTGAGGCCCACCATCTTTTCGGGCTCGACTACGGGAAGATCGATGTGGTCGTGCATCCCCAGTCGATCGTCCACTCTCTGGTCGATCTCAGCGATGGGGCGACCCTTGCCCACCTCGGGTACCCCGACATGCGGGTTCCGATCGCCTTTGCGCTCGCCTGGCCGGTCCGGATACCCGTGCCGGTGGAGCGACTGGACCTGATCAGCGTCGGCAGACTCGATTTTGAAGCGCCCGACCCGGAGACATTTCGCTGTCTCGACCTGGCCCGGACCGCCGGTGAAATGGGCGGGATCTCACCCTGCGTACTGAACGCTGCCGACGAAGTAGCGGTCGGCGCTTTTCTCGGCGGGAGAATCGGCTTCGATCAGATAGCCGAGGTCATCGAGCGCACCCTGGAAGACGTCGGGTCGGGCCCGGCCCGCGGTTTCCGGGAGCTTTTCGCGGTGGACGAGGCCGCCCGGGAGCGCTCCGAAGAGCTGGTTGGCGGGTTTCGGAGCGGATGAGCTTTTTCCTCGCGTTTCTCGCCTTCAGCGCCCTGATCATCCTGCATGAAGCGGGCCATTTCGTCGCGGCCAAGGCGGTCGGCATGCGGGTCGAACGGTTCTTTCTCTTTTTCCCGCCGAAGTTGCTCTCGGTCAAGAGGGGCGAAACCGAGTACGGGATCGGAGCGATACCACTCGGGGGCTTCGTCAGGATCACCGGAATGAATCCCGATGAGGAGTTGCCCCCCGAGGTGGCTCCGCGGGCGTATTACCACCAGCCGGTCTGGAAGAGGATCGTGGTTATCGGAGCCGGCCCGGCAGTGAATCTGGCGATCGCCTTCATCATCCTCTTCTTCCTGGCCTTCGGAATTCAGGAGCCGAGCCGGCAGGTCGAATCGCTGGCCGGAGGCTCGCCGGCGGTCGGCAAGCTGAAACCGGGAGACCGCATCATCGCGGTTGACGGGGTCAAGGGTGACCAGGTGGCGATCGCCGAACAGATCGACTCCCACGCCTGCTCCGGAAAGCCGGTCGACGGCTGCCGGGCCGCGACCCCGGCAGAAGTCGTGGTCAAGCGCGGCGGTGAGCGCCGTAAGCTCGCGATCACCCCTGTCTACGACGCCGAATTCGAAAGAAACCGGCTCGGCTTCGCTTTCGGGATCAAACCGACCGACCCGGGTGCGGCAGGTGCGGCCGGCATCGCGGCTGACTACATGTGGTTCGTGACCTCCAGGACGGTTTCGATCCTTTCGAGGATCTACCAGACCGATGAGCGCAAGGAGCTTTCAGGGGTAGCCGGGAGCTACGAAGTGACCCGCCAGGCGATCGACCTCGGGGCCCGCCAGGCGTTGACCCTGATCGCCTTGATCAGCCTCTCGCTCGGAGTGATCAACCTGTTCCCGTTCCTGCCGCTCGACGGAGGCCACATCTTCTGGAGCCTGGTCGAGAAGGTGCGCGGACGGCCGGTCCCGTTCGCCGTGATGGAACGGGCGAGCGTCATCGGTTTCGCGCTGGTCATCGGGCTGTTCCTGATCGGACTTTCGAACGACATCGGCCGCTTCACCGGCGAAGGATTCAATCTCAGGTAGATTTCCTGCGAGGAGTTCAGGTGTTCTGCCGGAGATCTACCGAGGAGAGTTGAGATGGAGACGACTGCGACATTGACCGAGGCGAGCGGGGGTCCCGGGGCGGAGCCCGAGGCTCCGAACCTGTACGCGGCCTTTCAGCGGACCGTCGACCGGTATGGCGACGAGATCGCGATCAGGTCCGAGGAAGAAGGCGTCGAACTGACCTGGGACGAAGTCTCCGGCCGGGTCCGGGCAATCGCCGGCGGACTGAATTCGCTCGGGGTCGAACGGGGCGAGAGCGTCGCCATGCTGCTCGGCAACCGGTCCCAGTTCATTCCCTGCGATCTGGCGATCGCTTCACTCGGGGCGGTTCCGTTCTCGATCTACCAGACCTCCTCGCCGGAGCAGATCGCTTACGTGGTCGGGGATTCTGCCGCCCGGATCGTGATCACTGAAACCGCCTATCTGCCGCAGTTGCTCGAAGCAAAGAAAGAGTTGCCCAGGGTGGAACACGTGATCGTGGTCGATGGCGAGGGGGGGACGATGACCCTCGACGAACTGGAGGCGGTGCAGCCCGACTTCGATCCGGCCCCGATCGCTGCCGAGATCGATTTCGACGATCCACTCACTCTGATCTATACCTCCGGTACAACCGGGCCGCCCAAGGGCGTCGTGTTGACCCACGGCAACCTGCTTCGTCTGCTGGCCCTGCTCAAGGAGATTCTCGATCTGCCCGAACGGGGGGCAAAGGTGATCTCCTGGCTGCCCACGGCCCATATCGCCGAGCGCGCCTCCAACTACTACACCCCGGTCTACCTCGGCATGGAGGTGAACATCTGCCCCGATCCGAAGCGGATCATCGAGTACCTGCCGAAGGTACGGCCGACCTGGTACTTCGCGGTTCCGAGGATCTGGGAGAAGCTCAAGGCCGGGCTGGAAGGCAACCTGGCCGGGCTCCCGGAGGAACAGCAGGAAAAGGCTCAGGCCGGACTCGATGCCGCGATTCAGAAGGTGCGTCTCGAACAGGCCGGCGAACCGGTGCCGGAAGAACTGGCCGCCGCGGTCGCCCAGGCCGACGAAGCGCTGTTTTCCAACCTGAGGGTGTCACTCGGCCTCGATCAGGCGACTGCGATCAGTGTCGGGGCCGCGCCTATCCCGACCGAGGTCCTCGAGTTCTTCCACGCGATCGGGATCGAGATCGGCGAGATCTGGGGCCTTTCGGAGACCTGCGGCCTGGTCACGATCAACCGACCCGGAGAAATCAAGATCGGCTCGGTCGGGCCGCCGATACCGGGTTGCGACGTCAAACTGGCCGAGGACGGTGAGCTGCTCTGCCGGAGCCCCTATGTGATGGCCGAATACCGCAACCAGCCGGAGAAGACCAAAGAAGTGATTATCGACGGCTGGCTCCACACCGGCGACATCGGAGTGATCGACGAAGACGGTTTCGTCACCATCGTCGATCGCAAGAAGGAGCTGATCATCAATGCCGCGGGCAAGAACATGTCGCCCGCGAACATCGAGGCCCACGTCAAGGCGGCTTCGCCGCTGGTCAGCCAGTGCGTGGCGATCGGAGACGGCAGACCGTACAACGTCGCGCTGATCTCCCTTGATCCCGACTACGCCCCGGTCTGGGCAAGTCAGAAGGGGATCGAAGACACCGATCTGGAATCGCTGGCCGGGAACGAGCTGGTCATCGATGCGATCGCCGAGGGGATCGAAAAGTCGAAGTCGAAGATGGCCCGGATCGAGCAGATCAAGAAGTTCAAGATCATCCCCGGGGAATGGCTCCCCGGGGGCGACGAGCTGACCCCGACCATGAAGCTCAAGCGCAAGCCTATCTCGGAGAAATATGAGGAAGAGATTGAGGCTCTCTACGCCGACTGACGCGGACGCGTGACCACCACGACTGCCGGGGCGCTCGAACGGATAGCGCTCGCCCGCCTGCCTGAACTTCAGCTGGCGAGCGGACTGTTCCGAGCCTCGGCCACGGTCGAGAGCGTTGAAGAAACGGGACCCGCGCCGACGACCCTGCAGGCCGGAGCGGTTGTGCTGCTCGGCCTGCTCCGGGCGGATGAATCAGGGATTCCGCATCCGTTTTCCTCCGGGGCACTCCGGACCCGTGTGCTCGGCGACCTCGGACCGGACTCGACCGCCGGTGTACTGGGGCTCGCACTCTGGGCGGAGTCCCGGGCCGAAGGCAACGCGGTGGGGGAGATCACCGGGCTGCTCGGAGGCGAGATAGCCGGCCGGTACGACCGGCTCGGGCTGGAGCAGCTCTCCTGGGTGGTGACCGGCCTGTCGGAGGCGACCGTGAGGACCGGGGCCGGCGAGTACTCGGCGCCGCTGCTGAACGAGTCGCTCGGCGAGCTTCTGTCCCGGATCGGCCCCGGCGGCGCATTCCTCCGCGAATCGGGAACCGGACACCGAAATCGCCCGACGCCCGTCGCCAGCCAGTTTCATGCGCTCACCGCGCTGGCGCAGGCGGTCAGGGCCGGCCGTCGCGAGGAGGCCGGCGAAGGCACCGACCAACTCGCCGGGGCCCTGGTCGGCCTCCAGCGCGAGGACGGCGCCTGGCCGGGCCTGGTCGATCCCCAGCACGGGGAGGCGGCGGCAATCTACCCGGTCCTGACCGTGGCCCAGGTCGCCCTGGCCCCCATCGCGTTCAGGGTCGCAGCGGAGGCGGGAGCCGGCGGAGACCTCCAGGAAGCGGTAGACCGCGGACTGGAGTGGGCCTGGGGAGGCAACCTGCTCGGGTTCAACCTGATCCATGAAAAGGAAGAGCGACTCGACCGCGGGATCGTTCCGCGACGCGAGGCCGGCCCGGTTTCGAGAGGTATCAGCACCGCCAGCAGGCGGCTTCGCGGGCATCCTCCGGAACCACAGGCGGAATCCCTGATCCTCGACCCTGACGTCTCTTCCGAGGATCTCGGCTGGGTCCTGGAGGCCTGGGCCGGCCGGTAGCCCGCGGCCGCTCCGGTACCCTGAAGGTCGACGTGTCCTCAAAGAGACAGATATTCATCGGCCGGGTCCCCGTGGGCGGCGGAGCACCGGTCGCGGTCCAGACCATGACCAAGACAGAGACCGCGAACCTCGAAGCGACTATGGAGCAGATCGAGACGGTCGCCGAAGCCGGAGCTGACATCGTCCGGGTCGCGGTCCCCCGGGACAAGGACATCGAGGCGCTGAAGGAGATCGTCAAGCGCTCGCCGATACCGGTGATCGCCGACATTCACTTCAACCACACGCTCGCCCTGAAGGCGATTGAAGCCGGGGCCGACTGCATCCGGCTCAACCCCGGCAACATCGGTGGCCGTGAGAAGGTGGCCGAGGTGGCCGAGCTCGCCAACAGGCGGGGCACCCCGATGCGGATCGGAGTCAACTCCGGGTCGCTGCCCAAGCACCTGCACGCACTCGAGCGGGAAAATTCGGTCGAGGCTCTCGTAGCGGCGGCGGTCGAGTTCGTCACCCTCATGGAAAGCCTCGAGTTCACCAACTTCAAGGTCTCGATCAAGTCGACCAACGTCCCGAATACGATCGCCGCCAACCGGCTGCTTTCCGAAAAGACCCCCTATCCGCTCCACCTCGGTATCACCGAGGCCGGCACCAAGTGGTCCGGCTCCCTGAAATCCGCGGTCGGCCTGGGGACGCTGCTGGCCGACGGGATCGGCGACACGATCCGGATCAGCCTCTCGACCTTCCACGCCGAGGAGGAAGTCAAGGTGGCCTGGGAAATCCTCAAGGCGCTGCAGCTTCGCGAACGGGGCCCGGTCCTGATCGCCTGCCCGACCTGCGGGCGGCTGCAGTTCGACATGGACGCGGTCACGGCTGAAGTGGAGAAGCGGCTTGAGTCTTACGAAGAGCCGATTGAAGTGGCAGTGCTGGGATGCGCCGTCAACGGCATCGGCGAAGCCAAGCATGCCGATTTCGGGATCGCCGGAGCCAAAAACGAAGGTGTGGTCTTCGCCGGCGGCAAGGCGATCAGAAAGGTCGCGACCGAGCGCCTGGTGGACGAACTTTTCGAGCAGATCGATCTTTCCCTCCGGCGTGGCGGCAAAGTCGAATTCGACGAAAGCGAGTCGGCCGAAGGGGCCGCCTGGGTTGCCAGGATCGAAGAAGAAAACGCCGACGACCTCACTCCGGAGAAGATCGCGGCCCTGGAGCACGAGGCATCTCTGAAGGCGGAGAACGACAGGTTGCTGGTCGACGAGGACGTTTCTCCCACCGCCGGCCGCCGCTTCACCCGCGCCTGAGCGCCCGGGACAGGTAGGTTACGGCTCCGATGGCCCGGCTCTCGCGCACCCTTCTACCGACCCTCAAGGACCCGCCCGCCGACGCCGAAGCGGTCAGTCACAAGCTGCTGGTCAGGGCCGGAATGATCCGCCAGATGGGTACCGGCCTCTGGACCTGGCTGCCCGCCGGCTGGCGATCGCACCGCAAGGTCGAGTCGATTATCCGCGAGGAGCTCGACCGGATCGGTGCCCAGGAACTCTCGATGCCGGTACTCCAGCCCGCCGAACCCTGGCAGGCGACGGGCCGCTACGGAATCGAGGAACTGTTCAAGCTCGAAGACCGGAAGGGATCGCCGCTGGTCCTGGCGATGACCCATGAAGAGTGCATCACCGGGCACATGGCCCGTGAAGTTCGCTCCTACCGTGACCTGCCCCGGATCGTCTACCAGTTTCAGGTCAAGGAGCGGGACGAGCCACGGCCGCGCGCCGGGATTCTGCGCACCCGCGAATTCGTGATGAACGACGCCTACAGCTTCGATCGCGACTTCGAAGGCCTCGATCACTCCTACGGCCTCTGCATCGAGGCCTACGACCGGATCTTTGACCGGACCGGCCTGCGCTGGTACCGGGTCGAGAGTGACGTCGGCATGATGGGGGGGACCGGCGCCCACGAGTACATGGCGCCCTGCGCGGCCGGCGAGGATACGATCGCGCTCGGCCCCGGCTACGCGGCCAACCTCGAAGTCGCCTCCGCGCAGGCACAGGGATTCGAAAGGCCGGCCGGGCTCGCGCAGCCCGAAGAGGTGGACACCCCGGGGCTGAAAACCGTCGGGCAGGTCTCCGGCTTTCTCGGAGTCGACCCGGCGGCGCTGATCAAGGCGGTTCCGGTGGTGACCGACTCGGACGAATTCATCCTGATCCTGGTCCGTGGAGACCATCAGCTCAACCACGTCAAACTGGCCAACGCCCTGGGCGAGACATCGCGGCCGGCACGCGAAGACGAGATAGCCGACCGGCTGGGACCTCCCGGATTCATCGGACCGGTCGGGACCGGGCTGCGAATCATCAAGGACGTGGCGGTTTCCGGGGGCGGTCTGGTCGCCGGTGCCAACCGGCCGGACGCCCATTTGACCGGAGTGGAGCCCGGGCGCGACTTCGACTTTGAGGAAATGGACGTGCGGACCGTGGTCAGTGGCGATCTGACCGGCGACGGAAACGAAATCACGCTGGAGGCCGCGATCGAAGTCGCCAACATCTTCAAGCTGGGAACCCGCTACAGCGAACCGCTCGGCGCCGGCTATCTCGACAAGGACGGCCGCGAGAACCCGATCGTCATGGGCAGCTACGGGATCGGTCCGGCACGGATAGTCGCGGCCGCGGCCGAGCAGTTCAGCGATGAGCGCGGCCTCGTCTGGCCCGGCCCGATCGCCCCGTGGGAGGTTCACCTGGTCTCTCTTGCAAAGGCCGGCGAGGAGGCGATCGAGGTCGCCGACCGGCTCTATGACGAGTTGACCGAAGCCGGAGTCGAAGTCGTCTACGACGACCGCGCCGCCGGACCCGGGCAGAAGCTGACCGACGCGGAACTGCTCGGCTGCCCTCTCCGGGTGGTGGTAGGGCGCCGCGGACTGGCCGAAGGTGTCTTCGAGGTTTCCGAACGCGGATCCGGTACCGATCACCAGGTCCCGCTCGGGGACGGGTCGGACGCGATCATCGCCCTGGCCCGCGACCGCGCCTGAACGTGGGCGAGACCGCACCATTCGGCCGTGGGCGGGTTCGCCGGCTTTTCGGGCTGGACCGGACCGGTGCCGAGCCCGGTGAGACCAGGAGCGGCCAGCCGCTGCGCCCGTTCACTCTGCCGAACCTGGTCGGCCTGATCAGGCTGCTGGCGATCCCGGTCTTTCTGGTTTTCGCCTTCAACAGCGGCGACGGCAAGTCCTTGACCGCGGCGGCGATCTTCTTCCTGATTTCCGCTGGAGACTACGTGGACGGCTTTCTGGCCAGGGTGACCGGGCAGTACAGCCGCTTCGGCGCCCTGCTGGACCCGGTGGTCGACCGGCTGACGATTCTCTCCGGCGTGGTGGTCTGCTGGCATTTCAACCTGCTTCCGCACGTCCTGCTGCTACTGCTGGCGCTCAGGGAGTTGGTTACCCTCGGCCTGGCCCGCTGGGGACTTTCACACGGGGTCGACATCGAGGTCAACTGGTTCGGACGGGCGGCGGTCTTCCCGGTCATGGCGGCCCTTCTGTTCGCGATGATCGTGCCCGGCTGGTTTCCCGACACGCTGCTGGTCATCGGCCTGATCATGGCCACGATCGCGACCGTGCTCTACGCGCGGGTCGGGCGGGATCAGGTCCGGGATCTGACAGAGTCGGCCCAACCGTAAAGCAGTAGTTGACGGTTAGACACGGGCCCTATAATGGTGTCCATGGCGCCCCACTGTCCCGAATGCGGCTTCGTCAACGAGCAGTTCGCCAATTACTGCCAGAAATGCGGCACCTACATCGGTGGCCCGGAGGGAGGCCGTGAAGGCGGGGAAGAGCCGACCACTTCCACCTACCAGGTGGGTGAGACCGGCGAGATCGAGGCGATTGACATCGAAGCCGAGGTCGAGCGGGCCGGCGCCGCGCTGGTGATCCGCAGCGGCGGCGGAAGGGCGGGGGAGAGCTTCCCGATGACCGAGGACCGGGTGGCGATCGGGCGCAGTCCCGACGCCGGAGTCTTTCTCGACGACGTGACCGTATCCCGGAACCACGCCCTTCTCGTGGTGCGAAACGAAGGCACTTTCATCGACGATCTCGGCTCGCTCAACGGAACTTACGTCAACCGCAAACGGATCGAATCCCAGCATCTCGAAGACGGCGACGAGATCCAGGTCGGCAAGTACAAACTCACTTACCTGGAGAAGTGATGGCGGTCTCTGAACAGGCGACCGAAACCGTCCCCGTTCCGCCCAGGAAGCCACGCAAGGCCCTGACCATAGGCGCGGTGGCGAAGCTTCTCAGCAAGGAGTTCGACGACGTCTCGATTTCCAAGATCCGTTACCTCGAGGATCAGAAGCTGGTCACCCCGAGACGTACCCAGGGCGGATACCGGCTCTACAGCCAGGCGGACGTAGACCGGCTGCGAACGATCCTCAGGCTGCAGCGGGACGAGTTCCTGCCGCTCAGGGTGATTCGGCAGGAACTCTCGTCAGGTCCTTCGGTCAGCGGCCTTGCCAACGGTGCCTCCAGCTCCAACACAGCCCGCAGAGCCAACCTGATCGGCCCCAGCGGTACCCGGTTCTCGATCGAGGAGGTGGTTGAGGAAACCGGCGCCCGGCCCGAATTCATTCGCGAACTGGCCGAATACGGGCTGATCGCCCCGGCCACCGATGCCGGCCGGCCGGTTTACGACGGGACCGACATGGAGGTGGTCAGGGCCGCCAACGAACTCGCCCGGACCGGAGTCGGGGCCAGAAACCTCAAGATCTTCAAGTCCTCAGCTGATCGGGAGGTCCAGCTGATCGAGGCCCTGCTCTCCCCGAAACTCGCCTCGCGAAACCCCCAGCGGCGCAAGGAAGCGGTCGAGAGCCTGGAGCGGATGGCATCGGTCCTGAGCGAACTGAAGCACGCACTGCTGGTACGTGACCTGCGCCGTCTGGCCAAGGGCTGAAGTCAGCCGTCTTGCCAAGGGTTACCCGAAAGGCGGTCATCGATGCCACACCTGACGAGGCCTACAGGGTGGTCAGCGACCCGCGCAGGCTGTCCGACTGGTGGCCGCGGGTGATCAGGGTTGAGGACATGGCCGGCAGGCCGGGGGCCGAGCGGACCAGGTGGACCAATGTTCTTGAAGCGGATTCCGGCCGCAAACTCAGGATGGACTACCGCTGCGTAGCTGCGACCAGTCCCGAGCGCTACACCTGGGAACACGAACTGGAGGGCACCCCGTTCGAAAAGCACATGAGCCGACAGACGACCGAGGTTCGGCTGGCCGCCAAGGGTGACCGCACGGAGGTCAGACTGGAGTCCTTTCACGGACTAAAGGGCAGTGCCCGCCTGGCCGGCTTCATGATGAGAAAGAGCCAGCGGGAGATGCTGGACCGGGCCCTGGCCGGCCTCGAATCGCTCTTTACCTGAGATGGGCCTGCGTCGTGATACCCGCTGGTGGGGCTGGGGCGACCCGGAAGAAGTCGCCGCTCTGGCCCCGGGGGGCGAGTCGATGATGCGGGAGCGCGAAATCCTGCCCGACGTGGCGCCCGAGCCGCCCTCACTGGAGTCGATCAGCCTGCTGCCGCCTGCACCGCTGCCCGATTCGCTGGCCGACCTCGTCGGCTCCGAAAACGTACATACCGGCCACGAGGACCGGGTTCGCCACGCTGCCGGCCAGAGTCTTCTGGACCTCCTCCGGCTGCGTTCCGGCGAACTGGACCAGGCGCCCGACGCGGTGATCGAACCGGCCTCGGCGGAGACGATCGCACCCCTGCTCGAGATCTGCTCGAACGAGGGGATAGCTGTAGTCCCGTTCGGGGGTGGAACCAGCGTGGTCGGCGGCGTGGCCCCGGTCAGGGGTCGCTTCGACCGCCTGATCAGCCTGGATCTGGGCAACCTCCGGCGGTTCGAGGTCGACCGGGTTTCGATGACCGCCCGGCTCGGCGCCGGGCTCCGCGGACCGGAGGCCGAAGGTCTGCTCGCGGCCGAAGGTTTCACCCTGGGCCATTTCCCGCAGTCGTTCGAGTACGCGACCATCGGCGGCTTCGCCGCCACGCGGTCCGCCGGGCAGGCCTCCTGTGGCTACGGTCGCTTCGATTCTCTGGTCAGCTCGGTGCGGCTGGTTTCTCCGTCGGGAGAGCTTTCGACCCTGGCCACCCCGCATTCTTCGATCGGCCCCTCCATGAGGGAGCTGATCATCGGCTCGGAGGGGATTTTCGGGGTAATCCCGGATCTGGGGGTCCGGGTCAGGCCGGCACCCGAGGTCCGGCGCTACGAAGGCTGGATCGCCGAGAGCTTCGACGCCGGCAACTCGATAATCCGGAGCCTGGCCCAGTCCGGCGGACTGCCGACCGTGGCCCGCGTATCGGACGAACAGGAGACCGAAGTCTCGGTGGCCACCTCGACCCCGTCCGGCCCCGCCGGCGCGCTTTTCCGGCGCTATCTCAAATTGCGGGGACGCTCCGGCGGATCTTTGATCATCGTCGGCTTCGAAGGCACCGGCGAAGAAGTACGCCGGCAGAGGGCACGCACCATCAGCGCGCTGCGAAAGGGCGGGGCGATCCGGCTCGGCCAGAGCGTCGGCCGGGGCTGGGTGAAGGGCCGCTATCACGGGCCCTACCTGCGCGAAGCCCTGCTCGACCGCGGGGTCGTCGTCGAAACCCTGGAAACGGCCCACCAATGGAGCGCGCACGCGTCGCTCTATGGCGAGACGGCAGCCGCGATCCGCTCAGCGATGGCGTCATGCGGCATGAAAGGGATCGTGATGTGTCACCTGTCCCACGCCTACCCCGATGGAGCGTCGCTCTATTTCACCGTGATCTCTTCACCGGGCAGCTCGGGCGGGATCGTGTCCTGGCCGATCGTCAAGAGCGCCGCGGTCGAGGCCATCCGGCGGGCCGGAGGCACCCTGTCCCATCATCACGCGACCGGGCGCGACCACGCTCCCTGGCTGGCAGGGGAAATCGGTGAACTGGGACTCGAAGCAATAGCCGGGGTCAAGGCCGGACTGGACCCGGAAGGAATCATGAATCCGGGAAAGCTGCTCCCGCCGCTACTGCCCGGTTGATCCGGCGGCAGTACAGGTATTGACGATCTGCTCCTTGGCGTCCTGAGGCATCGATATCAGGCCCTTCATCACCGTGGCGCCCGAGTATCGGGGAACCTCACCGTTGCCGTTGTTCGCCTGCTGGGACTGTCTGATCAGCCGTTCCAGCTCCGCGTCGTCGACCCGCGAGAGCCGCATCTCGGGAAATACGTCGGCTGCGATCAGGCAGATCACGGCCTCATTGAGCTGAATCTGACCGGTGATCGTGCCCGAGTCGTCAACCTGGCTCTGGTTTATCGGGAAAGCGCCGGCCGATCCGAAAAGCCAGAGTGCGTAGCTCTCGCCTTCCCCGGTCGGCTGGAGTTCGGTCAGGTCGATGTTGGCGGCAAGATTCGCGCCACTGAAGCCGAACACGACCTTGCCCCGTCCGGTCTCATCTGACACCGGCTTGAGGACCGCAGTGGTCGGGGCCGGCTCGGTGCCGTTGCCGCTGTCGTCTCCGCCCCCGAAGACCCCCGTCACCAGCAGGATCAGGACAACCACCAGCAGGCCGGCGGCAAGGATCAGGGCGATCAGCCGGCGCTGGGGAGCCTCCAGGGAACCCGTAAAGGACCGGCTCGGCCGGCTCCCTTCGCTCGACTTCCCGCTGCCCGACCCGGATCCCGACCGGCTCCGCCGGGAAGCGGCCTTGCCGGCTGAGCCGCCGCCCGATACCTGTCTCGGCAGATCGGCATCCGGCACCAGCAACCTGAGTTGATCGGCCAGAGAAGACGCGGTGTCGGCCGTCTGCGGATCATCGGCGATCCGGCGGGCGACGTCGGCCCGCTCGATCGGATCCGCCTGGCCGAGCAGGTAGTCGGTCAGGTTTGCATCGCGATCAGGGTCGCTTCCGTTGATCTCGGTGAGAGCGTCGTGGGCACGCCGGCGGACCTCTTCCCGGTCTACTCCGAGCAGGCCGGAGATGTCGCCGTAACTCTTGCCCCGGCCCAGCAGCAGCTGGAGCAGGACGCGGCTGTCTTCGGTCAGCGCCATGGAGGGGAACCCTATGCGTTTATGATGGTCAACGGATGCCTGAGGTAAGCCTTCCCAACTCGCCTTTCGACGCTCTGATCGGTTCCGAATGGATCTCGGACGACCCGGACGACGCCCGTGTCCGTCTCACCATGACAGACGATCACCGGCAGCCGATGGGCATCATGCACGGCGGTGTCATGGTGAGCCTGATCGAGAGCATCTGCTCGCGGACCTGTGCCAGGGCCGTGCTTCCCGACAACCGGGTTTCGATGGGTCAGAACATCTCGGTCAGTTTTCTGCGGCCGATCAGCGACGGCACGATCGAGGTTCGGGCCAGGGCGGTCCACCGGGGCCGCATGACCTGGGTATGGCAGGCAGAGGTACTGGACCCCGAAGGCCGGGTCTGCGCGACCGCGCAGATGACCACGGCGATCCGTGACGCCCCGGAAGGCGTCGACCTGAGCTCTCTCTCGGGAGGCTAGGCAGCGGTACCCAGCTACCGGGATCCGGCCTGCCACGGCCGGTAGCGATTGGTGATCGGCATCCGGCGATCACGCCCGAACCCCTTGGGGGTTATTCGCAGCCCGGGCGGAGACTGACGCCGTTTGTACTCGGCCCGGTCCACAAGCGCCACTATCTCCGCCACCACCACAGGATCCTCCCCGGAGGCGGCGATTTCGGCCGGTCCCCGGTCTTCCTCGACGTACTGCCTGAGGATCCGGTCAAGAGTGTCGTAGGGCGGTAGCGAGTCGCTGTCTTTCTGGTCCGGCCTGAGCTCGGCAGTCGGAGGCCGGGAGATGATCGTTTCGGGGATCACCGGTGCCGTCTGGTTGCGGAAACGGCAGAGTTCGTAAACCAGGGTCTTGGGGACGTCCTTGATCGGAGCCAGACCGCCGGCCATGTCTCCGTAGAGGGTCGAGTACCCAACCGATGTCTCACTCTTGTTGGCCGTCGTCAGGACCAGCCAGCCACGGCTGTTGGAGAGCGCCATCATCAGGTTGCCCCTGATCCGTGCCTGGAGGTTCTCGGCAGCCACTCCTTTCGCGTCCGGCCCGAGAAGCCTGTCGAACGCGGCCATCGGCCCCTCGATCGGAATCTCGATCAGCTCAACCCCGAGCCTGCTGGTCATTTCACGCGCATCTTCCTGGGTTTCAACCCCGGAGTGGGGGGAGGGCATGACCACACAACTGACTTTTTCCGGGCCGAGTGCGTCCACGGCGAGCGCCGCGACCAGGGCCGAATCGATCCCCCCGGAGAGCCCGAGACCGACGTGTCCGAAGCCGTTCTTCACCACGTAGTCGCGAAGGCCGGTGTCCAGCGCGGAGTAAACCTCGGCTGTGTCCCCCAGAGGGGGAGCCGGACTGCCGCCCCGGTCGCAGATCACGAGATCCTCACTGAACTGTCCGGCCCGGGCCAGCACGGTCCCGTCGCCGGCGAGCAGGACACTGCCACCGTCGAAGATCAACTCGTCCTGGCCCCCGACCGCATTTACCATCGCAACGGGCCGCCCCTCCGCCAGGGCGACCCGGCGGAAGTTCTCCTCGCGGTCCCGACTCCTGCCGTGGTGGTAGGGGGAAGCCGAAAGGTTCGCGATCAGGTCGGCCCCCGGTGCCAGGTTCGAGGCCACCGGGGAATCGGGATCCCAGCAGTCTTCACAGACCGTGAGCCCGACCGAATGACCGCTGACCGGGGTAACCAGTGGAGCCGGTCCGTCCCGAAAGGTGCGGTACTCGTCGAACACGCCGTAATTGGGGAGGATCCGCTTGTGGTAAATCGCCCTGATCTCGCCCCCCCTGAGGACGGCGACAGCATTGGCGGCGATCGCCTGCCCGACGGGATCCTCCACCGGGTCAGCGAAACCGACAAGCGCGGTGATATCGCCGACCCCGGCGGCCAGCTCCTCGAGGCTGCTGAAGCCGGCGGCAATGAAGTCGGGCCGTAGATAAAGATCCTCGGCCGGGTATCCGGTCAGGGCCAGTTCCGGGAATATCACCAGCTCGGCCCCGGCGAGCCGGGCTTTTTCGGTCCAGTCAGCGATCAGGGCGGCGTTTCCATCGAGGTCGCCGACGGTCGGATTGATCTGGGCCAGTGCGGTTTTCGGAATACCGGGCACGTCTCCAGTATTCACCCTCCGCCTCCCGGAATGCACCGGCTCCGGGGCAGACCACGTCATTTCACACCAAGACTGCTGATCTGGGCGAAATCCTGCTCTGTGAGCCGACGCACACCCAGACCGCCTCAGCTCGACCAATATGTCCACTTGCTAACAAAACACTCATAAACGCCGAACCACCGGAATAGCGGTGGACGGGGGACCCAACGCGACCGGCATAGCCGGGCCGCACGGGGCGAATTCCGCGGTGATCCGCTGATAGCGCAGGCCAGGTGAGGCCGGTGCGAGCCCGTCAGCTAACCCCGCAGGCGTTGACAAGGAGACCCAAAGTGAAGTTTTTCAACTGGACCACCAGGTCCGGAGCAACAATGCTCTGCGCCGTCAGCGTGCTCTCTTTCGCTCCGGCCGCGATCGCGGCACCGGCCGGGCAACCGGTCGCAGCGACAGACCAGCCGGAAACCACGGAGACCTCGCCGCCCGCCGGTGGCGAATCCGACCCCGTACTCACCCCGGACAGCACCCCCGTAACTCAGGCGGAGAGGACCCCGGCAAAGAGGACCGGTCCGGTGAAGGTCAGGATCTCCCCCCGGACGGCCCGCTACGGCTCGAAGGTAACGGTCAGGGGCCGCAGCGGCCTCGCCCGGCGGACCAGGGTCAGGCTGTTCTTCCAGCGGAGCGGCGGCTCGCGGTGGCAACGGCTGAAAACGGTCAGGGCCGATCGCAAGGGTCGCTACCGGACCCGCATCAGAGCGGCAAAGAACGGACGGATCAGGGTCGAAGTCGTGGGCAACCGCGATTCGGCGGTCAAGTCCCTTGCCGTGCGCAGCCGGCTCAAGGTCGGTCCGGTGCGCCGCCTCGTCAACCTCGGCGACAAGGTCCGGATCGGTGGAACGGTCCTGCCCAGAGGGGCACGCAAGGTCACGGTCAGGGTCTCCGGGGCGGGGCAGCGGATCCTGCGGACTCGTGCCAACGCCCGCGGCAAATTCCGGCTGAAGTGGTCACCCCGGCAATCGGGCAACTTCCGAATCTCGGTGTCGGCGGCCTCGAACCGGGTCGCCAGAGGTGACCGCAGCCGCAGAATCAGGCTGGTCGGGCTTCGCCCGACTCACGCTTCCTACTACGGACCCGGCCTCTATGGCGGAGCGCTGGCCTGTGGCGGCTCGCTCTCGCCCTCGACCAGGGGCGTGGCTCACAAGACCCTGCCCTGCGGCAGCAAGGTGACCCTCCGCTATGGCAACCGCACGGTGACCACCCGTGTCGTCGACCGCGGTCCGTATGTGGCCGGCCGTGAATTCGACCTGACCGCAGCCACCCGCAACGATCTCGGTTTCGGCGACATCGGCACGGTCTGGACCAACCGTTAGCGCCGCTTCGCCGCTCCGAGTGATCCAGCCGGCCCGGGATGCCCGGGTTCCGGCCGGGTCGCGCGGTCGGTAATACTCCGGGTGTGAGCAAGCCTGAAGTGAAGAACCTCGAAGCGATCTCGAAGGCGATCGACCAGCACAACCGGAACTGCCCTTATCCGGCGGCCGAGGTCCGGATGAATCCTTTCGAGATCGAACGCCTGGGCTGGGGGGAGATCAGGGGCCTGCCGATCGTCGGCGACCCCGACATCGGCACCGGCCGCTTCCAGATTATCTGCTCACGGGACATCGACGGAGCCGATCTCGAGGAGACCGAGGCGGTCGGCAGGGAGTACGTGACCGTCGCGCCCCGTCCGGCCGAGGGCCCGGCACCCGGAGACAGCCCGGATCCGGCGGGCCCGGGCGAGCCCTACAAGCCCAGCCCCAACTGAACCAGCGCACCTCTCCTGCTCGCCCACCGCACCTCTCCGAAATTCTCTGTCGGAAAAGGGCCCATAGTGAGAATAGTTCGACTGAGTATGCGAGGGACGGGGGCGAGAAAATGTCTAAACGACGCCGGACGACGGTCCCTCGCGGGGGCCGGGCACGGAAACGTCTACCGGTCTTCACTTACGGGCGAAGCGTCATCGGAGCTCGCGAGTAGACCGCGGAGTTGCCGAATCGTCTCATCGGGCTGGTCGATGACCATGCGGTGTGTAAGGCGGAGCACCCGATGGCCCGAGAGCTGCAGTGCAGCGTCCCGTTGCCGATCCCGCTCGAAAGCGCCCCGACCGCTGTGGTAGGCGAATCCGTCCAGCTCTACCAACAACTTCGATCTCGGCCAGGAGCAGTCGACCTCAAATCCCTCGACTGTTGAGTTGACCCTGGGGACGGGTATGGCGCTCCTGGCACAGAGATCAAGAAACTCGGATTCGAGTTCGGAGCGAGTCGCAGTCTGTTCGGGACTCCACTCTTCAGCAAGCTCGCGGAGGACGCCGATCCCCTTCCAGCCTCTCCCTCGTTCCACGATCGACGCAAGCTCGTCTAAAGAAAGAATTCCCAGCCGCTCGGCCTCGCTCGCAACTGATCCAAGCCTGGACCGGCTGAAGACGCCGGCGAGATCTGGCAGAGTTCGAAGCACACTGGTAACCGGGATCCGATCGAGAAGCGTGATGTCTCCAGGCGGCAGATGGCCCGTCCGATGGAAGATCAGATTGGGCTGGATCACGTTGCTCCAGCCGACCGGAGGCTCCCGGCGGTGAGCAGAGCTTGAATTTCGGGTGACATCCAATCGATTGATCGGATGAATCAGACCCCAGAGACCAGCGGCGCTCCGATGGGACAGCACCGAACCGGGCCCACCGGCAAGTACCGCTGCCATCCAGCGTCCACGGGGAGTAAGTACGTCATGTCCTGCGGCGTAAACGCCGCCCAGAGTGAGATCAGCCTTCCATTCCGCGCGTAGCGCTTCACTGCCGTCGGCGAAAGGCCGGCCTCCAGGAGTTGCTTTCTCGAGACAACCCCGTATTGGCTACGGGCCAGAGTCGCGATTGGACCCGACAGCCCCGATTCAGTCGATTGGATTCCCGCAGCATCCACGTCCCGAGGGTGACACTTCAGGGGTTACGAGAAGACGAGAATGGTCACAACTTCAGACCGCGCGGATCCACGATTGACAACACTGCCTTGCCCTATCCCCGAACGAACCGTTCTCTGTCGAAAAAGGGCCCGTAGTGAGAACAATTCGACAGAGGTCGGGAGCGGGCGACTCGTAAAAGATTCAAAAACGAGGGACTGGTCAGTCGCCGGGTGCCCGGTCGGAGTCTCCGTTGACGCGCCGCTTCCGCTCAGATCCCGTTGAGGAAATCGAGACCGCTTTCGCTGAACCACTTCTGGATTTCGATGTTGATCCGGAACAGCTCGCCGGTCCAGACCAGGACTCCCATCGCGATCAGGATCACTCCGCCGATGGCGACAATCACGTTGTAGTGGCGCTTGACCACCGCGAATGCAGTGGTCATCCGGTTGAACGCGATCGCGGTCAGGAGGAAGGGAATCGCCAGACCAGCCGAGTAGACGGCCAGCAGCAGCGCCCCGCGAGCGGCCGAGTCCGACAGGGATGCGGCCGAGAGGATCGCGCCCAGGGTGGGGCCGATGCAGGGTGTCCAGGCCAGCGCGAACGCGACCCCGGCGACCAGCGGACCGCCCTTTCCGGCCCGGGCCATCAGCCCGTCAAAGTGCCATTCCCGATTCAGGCGAACGACGAAAAACGAGGCGACGAACAGAACTCCCATGAGGATGATCAGCGCCCCGGCGATCTTGTCCAGCAGCTCCCGATGGTCGTTCAGGGCCGCCCCGATCTGGGTGGCGGTCAGACCGAGCAGGATGAAGACCGCCGAGAAGCTGGCGACGAAGATCGTGCTGGGGACAAGTACGTGGCGCCAGTCGCCGTCTTCCAGATCCTCGACTGAGACGCCCGAAACCGCGGACAGGTATCCCGGGACCAACGGCAGCACGCAGGGGGACAGGAAGGAGACCATCCCCGCCAGCAGGGCGGCGATCAATCCGATGCCGGCGGCGGGGTCGGTGGCGGCTGCTATCAACACGGCGCACAAGGTTAGTCGGGACCGGGGCCCGGCTCCCCGAAGCCCGCACCGGCAGGCTCCTAGTAGATTGGCCCTTCGGTCAAAACATAGGAGGTGGAGTCGTGAGTGAGCAAAAGCGTTTGGACGGCCATGTGGTGGCGATCACCGGTGGCGCAACCGGGATCGGCCTGGTGACGGCAAAGGTCCTGGCCGGGGCCGGAGCAACAATTTCGATCGGTGATCTGGACGCGGAGGCCTCGGAGAAGGCGGCGGCCGGCCTGGGCGAGGGCCACCTCGGACTCCCTCTCGATGTGACCGACAACGAATCGTTCAAAGGCTTCGTTGAGCGCACGGAAACTGAACTGGGTCCGCTCTACGGGCTGATCAACAACGCCGGCGTGATGTTCCTGGGACCGCTGGACGAAGAGGCGGAGGCGGTCACCGATACGTCGATCGCGGTCAACCTGGGCGGAGTGATCAACGGAACCAGGATCGCGATGCAGAAGATGCGGCCACGCGGCCGGGGCAAGATCGTCAACATCGCCTCCCAGGCGGGCAAGGCCGGGCTTCCCGAGGGGGCCACTTATTGCGCGACCAAGTTTGGTGTGGTCGGTCTGAGCGAGTCGGTCCGCAGGGAATTGCGGGGGACCGGCGTCGAGGTGACCTGCGTGATGCCCGGCCCCGTCCAGACCGAACTCGGGGCCGGAATCGGGGCGGCCCGGGGAATGGCGCATCTTCGGCCCGAAGACGTCGCCGAGGCGATACTCGAAACATTTTTCCGCAACCGGGCAGAGGTCTGGATTCCTTCAATCGCCCAGGCGCTGTCGGTGCCAGCTGCGCTGATGCCCGTTTCCGGCCGTGACTGGATGATGCGGGCGCTCAAAGCCGACTCGGTCCTTGCCGGCGCCGACCACGCGCGCCGGTCCGAGTACGAGAAGAAGTCCGTGCAGGGGTCCTAGCGCCTGTTCCGGAAGGCCTGAGAAGTCGATCCGGGCATGCCCGGATCGGCTCTCGGGCCGAATCCTTCGGTATCCTTCCTCAGCGGACCGGCTAAGGCCGGACGGTCGGTTTTGCCGTTTCTTCGCCGCTATTCGCCCAACAACCAGCCCCGCTCCACGAACAGGCAGCGCAGAGAGATGACTGAATTTGCCCCGTCGTCGCCGTCCAAGGACGGTCTGTACGACTCCACATTTGAACATGATGCCTGCGGGGTCGCGATGGTCGCGCGGCTCGACAACGAGCCGCGCCACGAAGTGGTGCGCCAGGGTCTGCTGGCCCTGGAAAACCTCGAACACCGCGGGGCCGCCGGGGCGGATCCGAGGACCGGCGACGGCGCCGGCATCCTGATCCAGCTTCCCGATGGATTCTTCCGCGCCGAGGCCCGATTCGACCTGCCGCCGGTCGGGCAGTACGGGGTCGCAATGTGCTTCCTGCCGCGCGACGACGTGCGCCGGCTCGAGCTTCAGACCCGGATTGCCGAGGTAGCCGGAGATGAAGGGCAGGTCGCAATCGGCTGGCGTGAAGTCCCGGTCAACCCCGACCATGTCGGTGACACCGCAAACGAGGTGCGCCCGCACGTAGCCCAGCTGTTCGTCGGCGCCGGCGACGCGGTCCGCTCTGATCAGGAGGCGTTCGAGCGCAAGCTCTATGTGATCCGACGGATCTGTGAAATCGAGTTCGGCGACGAGCTCTACATCGCTTCGTTCTCGTCGAGGACAATCGTCTACAAGGGAATGCTGATCTCCTACCAGGTCCCCGGTTTCTACCCCGAGCTTCGCGATGAACGGATGGCCTCGGCGATGGCCCTGGTCCATTCCCGGTTCTCAACCAACACCTTCCCCAGCTGGGATCTGGCCCACCCGTTCCGCCTGATCGCCCACAACGGCGAGATCAACACGCTGCGCGGCAATATCAACTGGATGCGTGCCCGCGAGTCGCAGCTCGCCTCTGAGCTGTTCGGTGAAGACCTCGAGAAGGTGGTGCCGATAGTCCGGCCCGACGGATCCGACTCGGCGACCTTCGACAACGTGCTCGAGCTGCTGATGCTGGCCGGCAGATCACTTCCACACGCGGCGATGATGATGATTCCCGAGTCCTACCGCAACCGGACCGATCTTTCCGATGAACTGAAGGGCTTCTACGCATTTCACTCCTGCCTGATGGAGCCCTGGGACGGCCCCGCCGCGGTCGCTTTCACCGACGGCCGGGTGATCGGTGCCACGCTCGACCGCAACGGGCTGCGCCCCGGCCGCTGGGTCGAGACCGAAGACGGCATGGTCGTGCTCGGTTCGGAGATCGGACTGCTCGACATCGCCCCGGAAAACATCAAGCGGCTGGGCCGCCTGCAGCCCGGCAAGCTCTTCCTGGTCGATCTTGAAAAGCATCGCATCGTCGAGGATGAGGAGTTCAAGCGGGAGGTCGCCGGCCGGCAGCCTTACGGAGAGTGGTTCGATCGCGCCGCGGTTCACTTCGACGATCTTCCGACCGCCTACGTGACCATGACCGGAGTTCAGCCGACCCCGCGCAGGCAGCTCGCGTTCGGCTACACCCAGGAGGACCTGAGAGTCCTGATCACCCCGATGGCCGCCAACGGTGCCGAGCCGATCGGGTCGATGGGCAACGACTCCGCGCTCCCGGTGCTGTCCGACTGCCGCCCGCCGCTCTTCAGTTACTTCAAACAGCTCTTCGCCCAAGTGACCAACCCCCCGGTAGACCCGATCCGGGAGGAAGTCGTGATGAGCCTGGCCACCGGGGTCGGCTCCGAGGTGAACCTTCTGACCGAGTCAGAGCAACACGCCCACCAGCTCTGTCTCGATCAGCCAATCCTGATGAACCAGGAGATGGAGACGATCCGCCACGTCAACCACGACATCTTCCGGGCCGACACGATCGATATCACCTGGGACGTGGCCGAGGGCCCGGAGGGCCTGGCCACTCGTCTTCAGGCGCTGTCGGAGGAGGCCGAAGAAGCGATCGAGCGAGGCATCCACATCCTGATCCTTTCCGATCGCCGGATGGGCCCGCGCCGGGTACCGATCCCTTCGCTGCTCGCGGCCGGGGCCGTCCACCACCACCTGGTCCGGGCGGGAACCCGGCTCCGGGCCGGCCTGATCCTCGAGTCCGGCGAACCGCGCGAGGTCCACCATATGGCCACCCTGATCGGCTACGGCTGCAGCGCAATCAACCCGTACCTGATGCTGGACACGGTCGATGACCTGGTCATCCAGGGAGTTGTCCCCGGAATGGACTCCCCCGAAAGGGCCCAGCGCAACGTGGTCAAGGCGATCGGCAAGGGCCTGCTGAAGACGATTTCGAAGATGGGGATCTCGACGATCCAGTCCTACTGCGGCGCCCAGATCTTCGAAGCGGTGGGGCTCGAACCGAAGATGATCGATCGCTACTTCACCGGGACCGCCTCCCGGATCGGGGGCATCGGGGTCGAGGTGATCGCCCGTGAGACGATCGAGCGCCACGGGCTGGCCTTCCCCGGCTCGCACGAGGAGCTGCTTCCGGTCGGCGGGACCTACTACTGGCGCCGCGACGGTGAGTTCCACCAGTGGAACCCCGAGACCGTCGCCCTCGTTCAGCAGGCGGTCAGGGGAGAGGGCGGCGATGCCCAGTCGAAATACGACGAGTTCGCCGAGCAGGTGAACGAAACCGCGGTGAAGCGGGCCACCCTGCGGGGGCTTTTCGAACTGAATCCCGCCGGAGACCCGCTGCCGCTGGAGGAAGTCGAGCCGGCGGCCGAGATCGTGAAGCGTTTCGCCACCGGCGCGATGTCGCTCGGCTCGATCTCCCGCGAATCACACGAAAGCCTGGCGATAGCCATGAACCGCCTCGGCGGGAAGTCAAACACCGGCGAGGGCGGAGAGGACCCTGTCCGGTTCAGTCCCGACGAAAACGGCGACCTGCGGCGGTCGGCGATCAAGCAGGTCGCCTCCGGCCGCTTCGGGGTCACGATCCACTACCTGTCCAATGCGGACCAGCTGCAGATCAAGATGGCTCAGGGGGCGAAGCCCGGCGAAGGCGGCCAGTTGCCCGGACACAAGGTCGATGACTACATCGGCTCGGTCCGCCACACCACTCCCGGGGTCAGCCTGATTTCACCACCGCCTCACCACGACATCTACTCGATCGAGGACCTGAAGCAGCTGATCTACGATCTGCGATGCGCAAACCCGAAAGCTTCCGTGTCGGTTAAGCTCGTCGCCGAGGTCGGAGTCGGGACGGTCGCGGCCGGAGTGGCCAAGGCCAACGCCGACCACGTGCTTATCGCCGGACATGACGGCGGCACCGGGGCCTCGCCCCTTTCTTCGATCCAGTCGGCCGGGATTCCGTGGGAGATCGGTTTGGCCGAGACCCAGCAGACCCTGATCAAGAACGACCTGCGCTCGCGGATCAGGGTTCAGACCGACGGCCAGCTGAAGACCGGCCGGGACGTCGTCATAGCCGCGATGCTCGGCGCAGACGAGTACGGCTTTTCGACAGCTCCCCTGATCGCCTCGGGCTGCATCATGATGCGGGCCTGCCACCTCAACACCTGCCCGGTTGGGATCGCGACCCAGGATCCGGAACTCCGCCGCCGGTTCGAGGGACAGCCGGAACACGTCGTCAATTACTTCTTCTTCGTGGCCGAGGAAGCCCGCAGGGTGATGGCTGACCTCGGGATCCGCTCGTTCGATGAGTTGATCGGGCGCAGCGACCTGATCGAGGCAGCCGGGGCAGTCGATCACTGGAAGGCCCGCGGGATAGACCTCAGCGGGATCCTCGCCTTCCCCGAAGGGGTCCCGGACGACGCGCCCCGGCGGCAGATACGCGATCAGGAGTCGGTACTCGACGAGAACCTCGACTGGACGCTGATCGAGGGCGCGAAGCGGGCGATCGAGAGCGGGGAGCCGGTCTCGCTCGAGTGCGAAATCAGAAACGTGGACCGGTGTGTAGGCGGCATCCTCTCCAACGCGATCGCCACCCGCTACGGCGCGGCAGGCCTGCCGGAGGACACGATCGAGGTCCGGATGCGCGGCTCGGCCGGGCAGTCGTTCGGCGGCTGGCTCGCCCCCGGAGTCAGCTTCAGACTGCGCGGGGAGGTAAACGACTACGTCGGCAAGGGACTTTCCGGCGGCATCATCGCGGTCTCACCGCCCGAGGGGGTCGGTTTCCAGCCCGAGGAGAACGTCCTGGTCGGCAATACGGCTCTCTACGGGGCGACCCGGGGCAGGGCCTTCTTCTGCGGCATGGGCGGCGAGCGGTTTGCGGTTCGCAATTCCGGTGCGACCGCGGTGATCGAAGGGGTCGGCGACCACGGCTGCGAGTACATGACCGGAGGCGAGGTCGTCGTCCTGGGGCCCACCGGGCGTAACTTCGCCGCCGGGATGAGCGGCGGCATCGCCTACGTTTACGACGAAGACGGCGAGTTCGAAAACCGGGTCAACCCGACCATGCTGGACCAGCTCGAGGAGCCCGACGGAGAAGACCGGATCCTGCTGCGCGGGCTGATCCAGGAGCACCTCGAACGCACCGAATCAGCCCTGGCCCGCCAGCTTCTGGACGAATGGGATGATTCGTCGGCCAGATTCGTGAAGGTCTTCCCGGCCGATTACAGGCGCGTTCTGGCCGAACGCGAGGCAGCGGTATCGGCGGCCGCCGAAGAAGAGGCGCGCGTCGCCGTGTCGGCAGAGAAGGGGGCCTGAAAGTGGGCAAGCTGGGCGGATTCCTCGAAATCGAGCGGGCCGGTATTCCCTACCGGGACCCGGGCGAGCGGGCCCAGGACTACAAGGAATTTGTGGTCAGGCGCTCCGACGAAGAACTGGCCGAACAGGGTGCCCGCTGCATGGACTGCGGCGTTCCCTTCTGCCACAACGGTTGCCCGCTGGGCAATCTGATCCCCGACTGGAACGACCTCGTCTACCGGGGCCGCTGGCAGGATGCGATCCGCCAGCTTCACGCGACCAACAACTTCCCCGAGTTCACCGGGAGGCTGTGCCCGGCCCCGTGCGAAGCCGCCTGTGTACTGGAGATCCGCGAGAACGACTCGGTAACCATCAAGCAGATCGAGCAGTCTATCGTCGACCGTGCGTGGAAGGAAGGCTGGATTCGGCCCCTGCCACCCAAGCGCGAGACCGGTTACGCCGCCGCAGTGGTCGGTTCCGGGCCGGCCGGAATGGCCGCCGCGCAGCAGCTCCGCCGCAGCGGCCACACCGTCACCCTGTTCGAGCGCGACGAAGCAGCCGGGGGCCTGGTCCGCTTTGGGGTCCCCGACTTCAAGATCGAAAAGACCGTGGTCGAACGCCGGGTACAGCAGCTGATCCACGAGGGGGTCGAGGTTCGCTGCGGGGTGGATGTCGGAATCGACCTCACGGTCGAGGAACTTCGCGAATCGTTTGACGCGGTGGTGCTTGCGACCGGCTCCAGAGTGCCACGGGACCTTCCGGTGCCCGGGCGCGAGCTCGCAGGGGTCCACTTCGCGATGGATTACCTCTACAGCCGCAACCGCTGGGTCGCCAGCGAAGCCGGCCCCCGGCCGATGGTCGGGGCGCCGGATCCCTCCGGGCTCTCAGCGGCCGGCAAGAACGTTGTCGTCATCGGCGGCGGAGATACCGGGGCGGACTGTGTCGGAAACTCGATCCGCGAAGGGGCCCTGGAAGTCGTCCAGCTCGAGCTCCTGCCCGAACCGCCGGCCTCACGACCCGATGACCGTACGCCCTGGCCGCTCTGGCCCAACAAGTTTCGCCTCTCCTACGCGATGGACGAGGCGAAGACGCTTGAGCGGGGCGAACAGGATTTCTCCGTGACCACCACCAGCCTGAGCGGGGCGGAGGGCAGGGTGACGACACTTCACGCGGCCCGGGCGGCCGCCGCGCCGCCCTTCAAACCGGTCGAGAACAGCAATTTCGAAATCGAAACTGACCTGGTATTGCTGGCCATGGGGTTTCTCCAGCCCGAGCAGGAGCTGATCGACGGGATCGGCTGCGAAAAGGACGGCCGTGGAAACATCAAAGCCGGCACCTACGAAACCTCGAGCGAGGGCGTGTTTGCCGCGGGGGACGCCCGACGGGGCCAGTCACTGATCGTCTGGGCGATCAACGAGGGTCGCCAGTGCGCCCGCATGGTCGACCGGTACCTCGGGAGCCTTCCGTCCCGCCACGCTCGTCCCCTGACCCGGGCAGTACGGACCGGCAACGTTGAACCGGCCGATGAGGGCCCGGAGGGCCCGCCCCGGCAGGTTCCGCCGGGACTCGGACCCGACCCGGCGCCGGCCCGGGAGTTCTAGGGGCTAGGAGCCCACGTCTTCCCGGCGTTCGGCGGCCAGGTCGGCGACCGTCGGAACCCCGTCCGGGACCGGGGTGCGAAGCAGGATGATCGAGCCCAGGATGGCGGCGATCACTGATGCGCTGAAGATCCCGATCTTGGCAGTTTCGACCAGGTCCGGGTCGGAGAACGCCAGCTGAGAGATGAAGATGGAGACCGTGAATCCAATCCCGCCGAGTGCGGCGATGCCCCAGACGTGCACCGACTCCACGCCCTCCGGGGTTTCGCCGAGATTGAGCTTCTGGGCGGCGAAGGTGGCCAGTCCGATGCCGAGTGTCTTGCCGGCGACCAGCCCGAGAACGACGCCCCAGAAGATCGTGCTGGCGACAGCGGTCTCCATGACACCGACGCTGAGCGCGATCCCGGCGTTGGCAAGCGCAAATATCGGAATGATCAGGAAGCTTGTGTAGGGGAGGAGAGTGTGCTCCATTTCTTCCAGGACCATGCGCCCCTTGACCGGCCGGGCGGGCGTCATCAGACCGAGGGCGACCCCGGCGATCGTGGCGTGTACCCCCGAGGAGTAGAAACCGATCCAGACCGCGAAGCCGACCAGGATGTAGGGCAGCATCCGGTAAATGCCGATGCGCTCCATCCCGGTTATCAACCCCAGGCCAAGCACTCCGAAACCGAGCCAGACGAGATCGATCCCCCCGGAGTAGAAGATCGCAATCACGGCGATCGCGATCACGTCGTCCACGATTGCGATGCTGAGCAGAAACAGCCTCACCCCGGCCGGGATCCGGCCGCCCAGCAGGGCCAGGACGGCCACCGCGAAGGCGATATCGGTCGCCATCGGTATCGCCCATCCTTCTGCTCCTTCACCGCCCGCGTTCAGACTGATGAATATGAGGGCCGGCAGGATCACCCCGCCGAGCGCGGCGATGATCGGCAGCGACGCCTTCTTGCGGCTGTTCAGCTCACCGACGGTCATCTCGCGCTTGATCTCGAGTCCGACCACAAAAAAGAAAATCGCCATCAGGCCGTCGTTGACCCAGTGCTGGAGATCCTCAGTGATGCTGAACTCACCCACTCCGATGGTCAGTTCGGTATGCCAGAACGAGCTATAGGTGTCAGAAAACGGCGCGTTGGCCCAGATCAGCGCAATGACGACCGCGACGAGCAGAACGGCGCCACCAGCGACCTCACTCCTGATGAAATCAGTCGTCTTCAAGGGGCCTGACGAAGGGGAAACGCGGTCGGTTCGTTCGCTGCCGGCACCCGGTCAACTTACCAGCGGGATGGCGGCACTCGTAGACTGGAATTGATGTCAGTCGAACCTGAACCGGAAGCGGCACAGGACCACGGGGGAGGAGAGGGTCACAGCCATGGCGCCGGGGCCTACCGGGCCGCCGACCGCCGGGCACTGCTGATCGCGGCCGGCCTGACGGTCGGTTTCATGCTGGTCGAAGCCGTCGGTGGAGTGGTCACCGGAAGCCTCGCCCTGCTGGCCGATGCGGGCCACATGCTTTCCGACAGCTTTTCGCTGATTCTGGCACTGTTCGCCGTCTCGCTGGCCGCGCGACCGGCGACCGCCAGGCGGAGCTTCGGCTACAAGCGGGCCGAGATACTGGCCGCCCTGGTGAACGGCGTCCTCCTGGTGGTCGTATCCGTCTGGGTGGTCGTCGAGGCGATTAACCGACTGGGTGACCCGGTCGAGATCCTCGGTGGCGAAATGCTTGTAGTGGCGGTGATCGGTCTGGCCGCGAATCTGGTCGCCGCCCGGGTGCTCTACAGGGCGTCCGGCGAAAGCCTGAACGTCAAGGCAGCCCTCCGCCACGTCCTGGCCGACATCGCCGGATCGGTCGGGGTGATTCTCGCTGCAGCGATCATTCTGACCACCGGGTGGCAGCAGGCCGACGCAATCGTCTCGATTCTGATTTCTGTTCTGATCGCTGCCAGCGCCTGGTCGATCCTCAGCGAATCGGTCGATGTTCTGCTGGAATCGGCGCCCAGGGGAACCGACCCCGAGGAGATCGGACTGGCGATGGCCGCGGAGACGGGAGTCGATCAGGTACACGACCTCCACATCTGGCAGATCACGTCGGGGTTCCCGACACTTTCGGCACACGTCCTGGTCGGCCCCGGAGCCGACTGCCATGGCATCCGGAGGGATCTCGAGACGATGCTGGCAGAACGCTTCTCGATTGAGCACACGACGCTCCAGGTGGAGCACACCGCGGTCCAGCAGCCGGTCCCCCTGGAAGCACCGGGAACCTGACCGGCAGGTTCAGGCCGGACTTTTCTCGTCCGGGGCCGGCGCTACCTTTTCTCTCGTGAACTGGTACGAGGGCCGACTGGCCGCCTACGACATTGAGACCACCGGGACCGATACTGAAAACGACCGGATAGTCACGGCTGCCGTGTGCGTGGTCGGCGGTGGCGAGCCGACCGAAAGCCGCACCTGGCTGGTCGATCCCGGGGTCGAGATACCCCAGGAGGCGACCTCGGTCCACGGCATCACCACCGAAAAGGCCCGGAGTGAAGGCCAGGATGCGGCTGTCGCCGTGGCCGAGATCACCCGGTTTCTCGCAAGCAAGGTCGCCGAGGACATCCCGATCGTCGCCTTCAACGCCCGCTTCGATCTGACCATTCTCGACCGCGAAGCACGCCGCCACGGGATGGAACCGCTGCTCGAACTGGTCGGAGGCAGCGACGGCCTGCTGGTGATCGACCCCTACGTGCTCGAGAAGAAGATCAACAAGTTCCGCAAAGGCGGACGCACCCTGAGCATCCTCTGCGAGGACTACGGGATCCCCCTGACCGATGCCCACGCCGCCGGCGCCGACGCCCTCGCCGCCGCCCGGCTGGCCTGGAAACTGGGCAAAATAGACGCCGACCTGGGCGCCTACGACCTGCCGATGCTCCATGAGGATCAGATCGCCTGGGCCGACGAGCAGGGGCGGGACCTGCAGCAGTACTTCGACAGCAAGGGCCGATCCGAGACTGTGCAGCGTGTCTGGCCGGTCGTGCCCTACGCTGCCTGAGCCATTCCCGAGATCGAAGAGAAGGAGGAGCGCAACCTCCTCAATGAGATGGGCGGCCCCCAGGGGATCGCTGACTCGAGCCTGCCGGCGCTCGTCTTCGTAATCGTCTACACCCTCTTCGGCAACGACATCCAGACGGCGGGAATCGCGGCAGTCGCCCTCGGTGGCGTGATCGCAGTAGTCCGCCTGGTCCGGGGTGAGTCCGCCAGATTCGCTCTGACCGGATTTCTCGGAGTCGCACTCGCCGCCTTCATCGCCAGCAGATCGGGACGGGCCGAGGACTTTTTCCTGCCCGGCCTTCTGCTGAACGCCGGATACGCGCTGGTCTACCTGGTGTCGATCCTGATTCGCTGGCCGCTCATCGGAGTGCTGGTCGGCCCGCTGCTGGGAGAGGGCATGGCCTGGCGCAAGGATCCGGCCAAAATGCGGCTCTACAGCCGGGCCAGCTGGGTCTGGTTTGCGATGTTCATCGTCCGGCTCGCGGTCCAGTTGCCGCTTTATCTGGCCGGATCGGTGGTCGCGCTCGGGATCGCCAAGACGGCTATGGGCCTGCCGATATTCGCCCTCTGTGCCTGGCTCACCTACCTGATCCTCAGATCAGGCGGTATTGACCTGAAGCAGGCAACCGGAAAGGGAGCCGGCAGCAGGGCCTGAAGGGCGTCGGGGCAGGAAAGCTATATGATGTCCGGCCGCCTTTGACTCACCTCCCAACCCCATCTTCAGCCACTCCCGTCAACGACCCCCGGCGAACCAACCCCAATTGGGGCCCCAGAAAAGGGAGGTCCACAGCTTCAGTTCGTCTCCGGGTCGAAGTTCCCGGCGAAGAGACCGGAGCCGGGACGTTCATCGTCGTCGTAGAGGCCCATCCGCCCGGCAAACCGGACCAGTTCGAAGACGTGGCATCCATTTGGGGCCAGGGCAGCGAGCGCTTCGGAGCGCGGGGCCGGATCGACACGACCCTCGGTGTCGGGATGGCCGCGGCCGCCTGGACTCCGCTACGGCGACTGCTCGAAGCGGACGTGCCGGAGCAGCTCGAGCTCGACGACGCCGAAGTCGGGGAGCTGCTGGACGGCGCAGCTGAAAGGCTCGAGCGATCCGGAGTTCCAGTGCGCTGGTCACCGCTGTTCAACCGCAGCCTCGACGCCAAAGTCGTGGTCGGGAGCACGGGAGGCCTCAGCCAGAGTGTGCCGGACGTATTCGACCAGAACGCACTCCAGGGGTTTTCCTGGCAGATCTCCCTCGAAGGCAGTCCTCTCACCGGCGCCGAGCGGGACCAAATCGCCGACTCACCCCGGCCACTCGTCTGGATGAGAGGCAACTGGGTGCTCGTACCGCCGATTCAGGCTGCGAGGGCCCGCAACCCCGACCTCAAGCCGCTGACTGCGATCGATGCCCTCAGCGTTGCTCTGACCGGCAGCACGGTGGTCGAAGGGCGCACGGTCGAGGTCGAGGCCACGGGCTGGGTGGCCGCGCTGCGGGAGCAGATCACGGGGGCCGGGGTCGATGAGCAGCCGATCCGGCCGCCCGAGGCGCTGACCGCGACCCTGCGCGAATATCAGGTGGAAGGCTTTCGATGGCTCCACCGCATGACCTCCCTCGGTCTCGGTGGATGCCTGGCCGACGACATGGGCCTCGGCAAGACGGTGATGCTGATCGCCCTTCACCTGCACCGCCAGCTCAACCCCCGGACCCACGGACCCACCCTGGTCGTCTGTCCGGCCTCCCTGCTCGGCAACTGGGAGCGTGAAATCAACCGCTTCGCCCCGGGAGAGACAGTCCGGCGCTACCACGGCGCCAGGCGCACCCTGGCCGGGGTCACCGACGGCTTCGTCCTCACCACCTACGGCACGATGCGACTGGATGCGGAAAAGTTCGGGTCGGTCCGCTGGGGCCTGCTGGTCGCCGACGAAGCCCAGCACGTCAAGAATCCGCGCTCGGCCGGAGCCAAAGCGCTCAGGACGATCCCGGCCCGATCCCGCGTGGCCCTCACCGGGACCCCGGTTGAAAACAACCTCTCCGAACTGTGGGCGATCCTCGACTGGACCACTCCCGGACTGCTCGGCAGCCACGCCTCCTTCCGCCGCAGGTGGGGTGACCCGATCGAGGTCGAGATGAAGCCGGAAACGACGGGGATGCTCTCGAAGCTGGTCCGGCCCTTCCTGCTCCGGCGGCGAAAGTCAGACCCCGGGATCGCCCCGGAACTGCCTCCGAAGACGATTACCGATCAGCCGGTCGATCTGACGCCTGAGCAGGTCAGGCTCTACGAGCGTGCGGTCAAGGAGAACATGTTCGAGATCCGCACCAGCGACGGGATAAACCGCCGCGGCCTGGTCCTGAAGCTGCTCACCTCGCTGAAGCAGATCTGCAACCACCCGGCCCAGTATCTGAAGGAGGACGAACCGGTCCTCACTGAGCGCTCGGGAAAGTTGGAGCTGCTCGACGAACTGCTCGACACGATCCTGGCCGAGGATGGCGCGGTACTGATCTTCACCCAGTACGTAACCATGGCCAAGCTACTGAAGGCTCACCTCGACGCCCGGGAGATCGCAAACCAGCTGCTTCACGGTGGCACCCCGGTCAACCAGCGCGAACGGATGGTCGATCGTTTCCAGGCGGGGGAATCCTCCGTATTCCTGCTGTCGCTGAAGGCGGCCGGCACGGGGCTCAACCTGACCCGCGCCGATCACGTGATTCACTACGACCGCTGGTGGAACCCGGCGGTCGAGGAGCAGGCCACCGACCGGGCACACAGAATCGGTCAGACCAGCGCCGTTCAGGTTCACCGGCTGCTCGCCGAAGGCACGATCGAGGACCGGATCGCTTCGATCCATGAAACCAAGCGTGAGCTGGCCGACGCAATCGTGAGTGCCGGCGAATCGGCCCTGACCGAGCTCTCCAACGAGGACCTGGCCGAGCTGGTCAGCCTCAGAAACAGGGGCTGAACCACAAGGCGGGCCCCGGCTCTCTTGAGTAGGGTTGCACCCCGCCGGTTGCAGACCCTGACTCCCTCTTCACGAGGGACCGTGACCAGAGAGGCATTTCCTTGGACCTGACCTTTTCCGCAGAAGAAAACGAGTTCCGGGACGAACTCAGGCAGTGGCTGGCCGAAAACCATCCCGGCGATGAACCCCGCGGCGACGATGACACCACCTTCGAGTTCCGCAAGGACTGGCAGCGAAGCCTCTATGACGGCGGATGGGCGGCCGTTCAGTGGCCCCAGGAGTACGGGGGCCGGGACGCGACCCTGATGCAGTCGGCGATCTTCTTCGAGGAGGTCGGTCGGACCCGCGCACCGCTCCCGGCGAATGTCCTCGGGCTGCTGCTGGCCGGGCCGACGATCATGGCGTGGGGCACCGATGAACAGAAGGAGCGCTACCTGACCCCGATCCTCTCGGCAGACGAGATCTGGTGCCAGGGATTCAGTGAGCCGGAGGCCGGGTCCGACCTTGCTTCAGTCAAGACCATGGCGAAACGCGACGGCGACGATTGGGTCGTGACCGGTCAGAAGGTCTGGACCAGCGGTGCCCAGTACGCGAAATGGTGCCTGCTGGTAGCCCGGACCGACCCCGAAGCCCCCAAGCACAAGGGCCTTTCCTATTTTCTGTTGGATATGGATCAGCCCGGGGTACAGGTACGACCGCTGGTCCAGATCACCGGAGAGGCGGAGTTCAACGAGCTGTTCATCGAAGAAGCGCGGATCCCGCACGAGAACATGCTCGGTGGCGAAGGAGACGGCTGGAATGTCGCCCTGACCACCCTGATGAACGAACGCTCGGGCCTCGGCTTCTTCCTCCAGATCCGCCTGCGCCAACTGCTCGACCAGTTGGTCGAGGAGGCGGTCAGAAACGGAAAGATCAAAGACCCGGTAATCGCCGAAGCGATCGGCGAGATTGAGGCGAGGACCGAGGTTACCCGCCTGACCGCCTATCGCGGACTGAGCACGATCGAAAAGTACGGTCAGCCCGGCCCCGAAGGTTCGCTGACCAAATGGCTCTGGTCGGAGACCAATCAGATGCTGGTTCAGCTGGCCGCTGACGTGGTCGGGCCGGAAGCCCTTTCGGCCGACTCAAAATGGGCCTACGAACTGCTTCGGGCCCGCGGCAACACGCTGGAGGGCGGCACCACCGAAATCCTGAAAAACATCATCGCTGAACGGGTGCTGGGGCTCCCTCGAAAGTAGGCCTGTCATGAGATTTGACTTCACCGACGACCAGCAGGAGATCAAGCGGACGGCGAAAGAGATGCTCGCCAGCCGCTCGACGCTCGAGTTGGTCAGGTCCGCGGCCGAATCAAAGGCCTACGATCCCGATCTCTGGAAGGAACTCTGTGACCTCGGCTGGCCGGGGGTCGCGATCAGCGAAGAGTATGGCGGTGGGGGACTCGGCGTGGTTGAACTGGCCGGACTGCTGGAAGAGGGCGGCTACGCCCTTGCCGGCTCGCCGCTTCTGGCCACCACTGCCTGCGGAGCCGCGATCCAGGAAGCGGGCTCCGAGCAGCAGCGGGAGACCTGGCTGCCCCGGCTCGCCACCGGCGAAGCGACCGGGACCCTGGCGATCGCCGGCGAACTCGCGCCGGACGCCGCCGAGGCTGACGTAATCGTGCTGATCGAGTCCGACCGCAGCGGGGCCCGCCTTCTGGCCGGGGACCAGGCCTCGGTGTCCGCCGTCGAGACCATCGATCCGACCCGGCGCTACGGAATCGTGACTGCAGAAGAATCGGCGGGCGAAGAGATGCCGGGTGACCCGGAAGCCGCTCTTGCGATCGGGGCCCTGATCACCTCGGCCGAGTTGGTCGGGATCTGCCAGCGCTCGCTCGATGTGACCCTCGAGTACGTCAAGGACCGCAAGCAGTTCGGCCGTCCCGTCGGCTCGTTCCAGGCGGTCCAGCACAAATGCGCCCGGATGCTGTTTCAGACCGAAGCCGCACGCTCGGCCACCTACTTCGCTGCCTGGGCCGCCGATGCCGACCGCGACCGGCTGATCGAGGGCGCTTCGCTGGCCAAGGCGACCGCGTCAGAGGCCGGGGTCGAGGTGACCGGGTCGGCGATTCAGGCCCACGGGGGGATCGGGTTCACCTGGGAGGCCGACATCCACTGGTTTTTCAAGCGGGCTCAGCTCGACGCGGCCTACCTAGACGGCACCAAGCCCCACCGGAGGCGGCTCGCGGCCCTCGCAGCCAGGAAAGTCACCAGCCCGGCCTGATCATTTGACCGGCTCGGGCCGCGCTGAGGGGTGTGCGACCGGGTCATGTCAAGCCTTCGCCAGACGCAGGAGCGTTTCGCGTCACTCCCGGGCCCTGCGGCTCATACTGTGTCGGTGTCGCCGACCTCACGAAACGCCACTCCGCGACGTATGCAGGGTGTGAGGCCTTTTGAACAGATCGTCCGGGATCACGGTCCGGTTGTATTGCGCGTCTGCCGCTCGCTGCTCGGGCCGTCGGATGCCGAAGATGCCTGGTCGGAGACTTTTCTCTCGGCGCTCAGGGCCTATCCGGAGCTTGGTCCGGAGGTTCCGGTCGAAGCCTGGCTGGTCACCATTGCCAGAAACAAGTCGGTTGATTCCCACCGTTCCCGCAGCCGCCGTCCGGTACCCCTGGCCGAGCTGCCCGAGCTGCCACACCCGGGACCGGCGCCGCACGGGCGCGACCACGAACTCTGGGACGAACTCGCCAGCCTCCCGCCGAAGCAACTCCGCTGCGTGGTCTATCACTATCTCGGCGGGCTTCCCTATGCCGAGGTGGCCGAGGCACTCGGAGGCAGCGAGTCTTCCGCGCGACGGGCTGCCGCCGACGGCGTTGCCGCCCTTCGCAGGGCCTATGAGGAAAACAGAGTCAAGACAGGAGCGAAATGATCAGCCGAGGAACCACGACACAGACGCGCCTCCACCGCCGACTGGTCGACCGGGCGAGCGAGGCCGGTTTGCTCGATCTGGCCTACCGCACGGTCAGCAGCCCGGTCGGGGAACTGCTCCTGGTCAAGTCCGATTCCGGGCTGGTCCGGGTCGCCTTCGAATCCGAAGATCACGACCTCGTCCTCGACTCACTGGCGGAGCAGATCAGCCCCAGGATCCTCAGCAGCCCGGAATCGCTCGACCAGGCCGCGGTCGAGCTCGACCAGTACTTCGAAGGGTCCCGCCGGGAATTCTCGCTGGCGCCCGATCTCCGGTTGGTGAAGGGGTTTCAGAGGTCGGTGCTGGAACGCCTCGAGAAGATCCCCTGGGGCCGGACCGAGAGCTATTCACAGGTGGCCCGGGAGGTTGGCAATCCCAAGGCGGTCAGGGCGGTCGGCACAGCCTGCGCAATCAATCCGATACCCCTGGTCGTGCCCTGCCACCGCGTCCTGAAGGCGGATGGTACGACCGGCAATTACCGGGGCGGTCGCGAGGCCAAGCGCCTGCTGCTGACCCTGGAGGGTCGCCGGTGAACTCTGAATGAGCGGGCTGGTGGTGGGGGAGG
>JAENXK010000054.1 GCA_016649615.1 Thermoleophilia bacterium | reverse complement strand
GTCTGCATCCAGTTCCCCGACAGCGAAACGATCTGACCGCCGAAGTAGCGGCGGTAGTTGGGGACCGAGAGCGAATCGAACGACCGCCTGAGGGCCGCCGCCATCAACTTCCCGGCTCCTCGAGGGCGCGATCGAGGATCTCCAAGGCCCTTTCCAGCGTGCTTGCGTCTTCCGGCGGCAGGGATTCGAGCAGATCAGCCAGAAATGCGGTCTTGCGCGAGCGAAGCTGGTTCAGGTAGGCGGAACCGAGCATGGTGGTGGAGAGAAAACTGCTGCGACCGTCATCCGGGTCCGGAACGCGCTCGATCAGTCCGGCCTCGAGCAGACGGCCGATCACCCGGGTCGCGGTCGGGCGTTTCACTCCCTCGATCCCGGCGAGGTCGGTCGGGGTCACCGGACCACGGCGGTTGATCGTGGCGAGCGCGGAGAGGGCGGTGGGCGAAAGGTCGCTCGCGCCCTCCTGGCGCAGCCGGCGCGCGGTGCGGGCAATGGCGATCCGGAGCGAGATTGCCGCCCGTTGAGAGTCCCGGGGACGAGCCCGGTCAATTGTTGTCTGACGACTTGTCTGTCGTTTTGTCTGACGCCTTGCCACGTGGGTCTCCTGGAGGTTTGCCCGGCGTTTTGAGAAGTCGCCTGCCCCGTCGCCTGCTCCGTGCCGGCCGGCCCTCCGCAATTCGCGGAATAGCCTCGCTGGACAGCATGAGCACGCCTCAACGATCGCCTTGCCACTTTACTTAGCTAGTGCTAACTAGTTTAGCAGGCGCTTGTCGCCGGCCCGATCGGACAGTTCGCGAGCCGACCGGGCCCCTTCCCCGACGCCAGACGACAGGCAACCGGGGTGGACTGTCGAATAGGAGACGATGGAGTCGTCCGGGAAAGAGAGTCAGGACCTCAGCATGGAGCTTTCGGGCAGGCCCCGGCCCGGGGACGGCGTGGTCGGCGAGAGGGCGATCCGGGCCGAGCAGATGATGAACACGCCGCTGATGATCGCCGCGGCGTTGACCCTGCCGGCCGTGGCGCTGACTGAGTCGGCGGCAACCGGATGGCTGGCCACGCTCGGCGTGATCCTTAACTGGGGTACCTGGCTGGCCTTTGCGGTTGAGCTGGTGGTGATGCTGATCCTGGTGCCCGACCGCCGCACCTACCTGCGGCACCATCTGATCCTGGTGATCGTCGTCATTCTGACTCCCCCGGTCCTTCCTCCCGGTCTCCAGAGCATTCGCGCGATCCGGCTGCTGCGTCTCCTTCGCCTGCTCAAGCTGGCCCAGCTCTCGCACAAGGTGTTCTCCGGCCGTGGCCTCCAGTACGCGGCCCTGATGACCGCGGTCACGGCAGTCGCCGGAGGTTCGGTCTACCGGGCCTTCGAGCAGGGC
This sequence comes from Thermoleophilia bacterium, assembly GCA_016649615.1. Taxonomy (GTDB): domain Bacteria; phylum Actinomycetota; class Thermoleophilia; order Solirubrobacterales; family 70-9; genus 67-14. The sequence continues at coordinate 11,886 of JAENXK010000054.1, read as the reverse complement.
CAGCAGCATCTCACCGAATGGGAGGGCATCTACTGGGCGATCCTGACCATGACCACTCTGGGCTCCCAGTACAAAGCCCATACGACCGGTTCGCAGATCACTGCGGCGGTGATCCTTCTGATCGGGATCTCGTTCTTCGCCATGGTCACCGGCGCAATCGCCCACCGATTCCTCAACCCGCCCCCGGCCGAGTCGGACCCGGCAGGAACGTCTCCTCCACCCGGGCAGTAACCGGTTCCCGGGGCTAAAGGCCCGAAGGGTGACGGGCGACGAACCCGGAGCTGTCCCGAATCGCGGTCTGCCATTTGGGGCCGGTTCCACCGGTGCCCGACGTGTCCCAGGCGAGCCCGGCGATCACCGCGTAAGCGTGACCCGAGTTGCCGTAGACAGTGATCCAGTTGCCTTCACCCGGCTCTCCCCAGGTGGTCAGGCCGGTCGAGTCGAGCGGGCTCGAGATCAGCCCGCCACCATTCAGCGCGTAGCTGACCGCCCCGGAACAGTCGTAGCCGGAGGATTCGAACGATCCGTGCCCGCCGCCCCACAGGTAAGGACTGCCGACGATCGCGTTGGCTGCCGCGATCGCGTCCTTGACCGCCTGCGGCGCCCCGGCCGGGGCGGCAGCGAGGCCATTCGAGCCGAGCACCGCGGACTGGCCCGGGACCGGGGCCGGCGCCGAGGCGCCGGAACTCGCCGCAGAACTGCTCGCCGGATCGACCGACAGATCGGGGAGATTGCCTTCGATCGTGCCGGCCCGTTCCTCAAGCGCGGCGATCCTCGCCCGGCGGGCACCACGGGCGGCGAGGAACTCGGATCGCTGCGCCTCCAGTTCGTCGCGAGCCGCGACCGCGGCCTTTTCCTCGGCTGCAATCGAGTCGCGGGCCTTTTCCAGCTTCGCCTCCTGGACCTCCATCTGCTCGACGATCGCGGTGATCTCGTTTCGGAGAGCGGTCACCCGGTCGATGATCTGTTCGTCGTGGTCCTGGATGCTCTCGGCATAGCCCGAGCGTGAAACCAGTTCGGACCAGTCGGATGCGCCGAGCACGATGTCGGAAACCTCTGGCGTGCCGGCCATGTAAAGGTGAACGAGCTGGTCCCGGAGCACGTCGAGCGCTCGCCGGAGCCTGGCCCTGACCTCCTTGAGACGAGCCCGCTCACTCTTCAGGTCTGCCTCGATCGCGTCAAGGCTGGCCTGCCTCGCCGCCAGTTCGGCCTGGAGCGCATCGGCTTTCGCGCGCAGCGGCGAGAGCTCGGCGATCAGGGCGTCAACCTGCCGGTTGTCGGCCGCGATCTGATCACGAAGCTGGTCGACCGACCCGGAGATGTCCGCCAGTTTGTCCTGGGCGCGGTCATAGCGTTGCTGCGGAGTGGCGGCGTCGGCCGGACCGCCGGCGACCGCCAGCAGGCATGCGGCGACAATCGTGATCGAAGCGACCACAGCAGCGATTGCGCGACCGCGGCCGCCTTGAGTTTCGGTGAAATCGGGATCCATGTCTGCCCGCAAGCCAAAAACGGGCGAACAAGCACCGTAGCGGCGCTCCGGTGCCGGATCCGGCGAAGGCACTTCCTGGGAAATCAGTTGCAGTTGAAGGAATCGGGCATGGCTTCGGCGACGAGTTCGAACGACCGCAGGCGGTCGCCCTGATCGTGGACCATGGTCGAGATGATCAACTCGTCGGCTCCGGTGTCTGCCGCGAGCTTCTCCAGCCCGGTCCTCACCGTATCCGGGGAACCGAATATGTGGCCCTTCGCGACTGACCGGGTGACCGCGTCCTCGTCCGGAGTGAAGTCATGGGCCTCGGCCTCCTCCGGCGTGGGGAAGCGACCGGGGTTGCCGCTTCTCAACCGGGCAAAGGCCAGGCGCGTGGGACCGGCCAGCCATCGCGCCCGCTCGTCGGTCCCGGCGCAGATCACTCCCACCCCGATCATCACCCTCGGCCGCTCCAGATGGGGCGACGGCGTGAACCGGGATCGGTAGAGCTCGACCGCGGGCAGCGTATTGCGGGCGCTGAAGTGATGGGCGAACGAGTAGGGCATGCCCAGAAGTCCGGCCACCTGGGCGGTGTAGCCGCTCGATCCCAGCAGCCAGATCTCGGGCTGGTGGCCAAGTCCCGGAACCGCCGAAATCGTGGTGTAGGGATGCCCGGAAGGGAACTCTCCGGAGAAGAAGCCGAGCAGTTCGCCGAGCAGTTCCGGCAGATCCTCATCCGAAAGCGGGTCCGCGGAGCGCCTCAGTGCCGCCGCCGTGATCTGATCGGTGCCAGGCGCCCGGCCTATGCCCAGGTCGATCCTGCCGGGATTGAGTGCTTCCAGCGTGCCGAATTGCTCGGCGACAACCAGCGGCTGGTGGTTCGGCAGCATCACTCCACCCGAGCCGACCCGGATCGTTTCCGAATTCGCGGCCAGATGGGCGATCACCACGGCCGGGGCCGAGCTGGCGATCCCGGGCATGTTGTGGTGCTCTGCCACCCAGTGACGGTGATAGCCCAGGCGCTCGGCGAGGCGCACCAGTTCGGTCGAGCCGGCCAGGGCTTCCGCCGCATCCGCACCCTCGACGATCGGGATCAGGTCGAGAACTGAAAGCTTGAGGTCGCTGTCGCTCATGGTCGGATCAGCCCCGCCTGCCCCGCCGAGAGCACTACCTCGGCCTCTTTGCCTTCCGGCGAGTAGTCGACCGGGGGATCTTCGTCCGGAGCGAGGTCGGCGCGCCAGCTCCACCAGTTGATCCCTTCAAGCCATTCGGCTCCGGCGAACGCCTTGAACGCGGCCTCATAGGCGAGCGCCTGCGCCGCTTGATCCGGAGCCTCACCCTCCCGCACCTCCCAGGGATGGGCGGTGGCACCGGCCTGGGAGGGGTAGCCGATCTCGGTCAGGATCACCGGCCGTTCCCACTGCTCCGACAGCCCTTTCAACTGATCGACGATCGGACGCCAGGCGGCGAGCAGGTCCCCTTCGGTGGGCGTCTCCCCTTCGGCCGACAGCGGGTAGTAGGCATCGGCCCCGATCAGGTCGAGCGCATCCCAGAACTGGATCGATTCGACCTCGTCCCAGTTGGCGGCGTAGGTCAGAGCTCCGGAGAACTTCTCCCTGACCGACCGGATCAGTGAGCGCCACTCTGCATCCTCTCCGGAGACCCCCTTGAGTTCGGTTCCGACCACGTAGAGATCGGCCCCGACGTCGGCGGCGATCCAGGCGTATCGATCTATGAAATCCCGGTACGACCTGAACCAGGCAGCCCGGTCAGATGGCGAGATGTCACCGCGGAACGTCCCGTCGAGCACGTCGACGTGGGGCTTGAGGATCACCTTGAGACCGGCGTTGCGGGCGGCGTCGATCGCCCGGTAGAGGCTGTCGTCGTTCGGGCTCTTGCCCTTTTCCTGTCTCACTTCGCTGGAATCGGGGGATGGCATGTACCAGGTGGGGACGAGCGTGACCGCGGTGCTCGAGAGCGCCTTGATCTGGGCGAGCTCGCCGTCCGCTTCGGAGTAGCCGTCACTGGTGTAGGCGGTCAGGTTGAGTCCGCTGAGCGGGTTCGGCTCACCCGGTCGTACCGACGGAACCTCCCCGGTCGGACCGGTCGCCTCAACCGGGGCAGGCTCCGGAGGGGCCTCCCCCCCGGTTTCGCTGCTGCCGCTGCTACCTGAGTTCATGATCACCAGCCCGGCTGCAACCACGAGCAGAGTGGCGGCGAGCATGCCGAGGATGAAGGGGCGCAGTCGCATCAGCGCAGTCTAGGTGAGGCAGTAGTCCGGTTAACGAAAACCGGCCGCACCTTCTGGCGCGGCCGGCTCTCACATCGAGGAATCCGATCAGTTGAGGATCTCTGCCTTCAGCTTGTTGTACTCCTCGTCGGTGACTCCACCGCTCTGCTTGAGCTGATCGAGCTTGTGCAGCTCGTCGACCGAAGAAGTGCCGGCGGTGTCACGTACGTACTGGTCCGTCTGTTTTTGCGCTTCTGCCTGGTCCTTGAGCGCCCGCTCCCGCATACCGGAGCCGCGCGCGATCAGATAGACGAGCACGGTCAGCGGCGCGAGGACAATCAGGAAGAAGACCCAGATCGCCTTGGCCCAGCCCGACATGTCGTGACTGCGGAACACGTCGATCAGGACCGCGATGACTACCCAGATCCAAATCACCAGGAAGAAGACCGCGAGGGCGGTGAGCAGGGCGTCACCGAGTTCATATGTTGCTAGTAGCACTGCGTGGTTCCTTTCGGAGGTTTAGCTGTTCATTCTGGGCCGGCTCAGCCTGCCCCGTCCGTGGAAACTATCCGTTTTCGGACGACTGCCGCTTCTCGGCGATCTTCCAGGCGGTGGGCATCAGCAGCGCCCCGACCGCGGCCTTGACCAGGCCGCCGAGGATGAAGACGGTGAAACCGGCGTGGATCGTGTCGGCCCAGCTCATGCCGAGGGCCAGCTTGAGGCCGGCCAGGCCGAAGGCGAAGATGATCAGCTGCCCGACGACAAAGGAGAGGAAAGCGGTCACGAACCTGCGATCGGTGCCGTGCTCGGCCAGCCAGCCGACAGCGGCGGCGGCGAAGATGAAGCCGATGATGTACCCGCCCGAGGCGCCCCAGATCACATCGATCCCGGAGTTGCCTTCAGCGTAGACGGGAAGCATCAGCCCCATGAGCGCATAGAGGGTGAGCGCCGCCATTCCCCGCTTTGCGCCCAGCGCCGAGCCGACCAGCATCACGGCAAGGGTCTGACCGGTCATCGGCACCGGCTGCATTGGGATCACGATCTGGGCCATCAAGGCGGTGAACAGGGCGCCGCCGAGGACCAGTAGAGCCGTTCGAACCCGGCTGCTGGCAAAAGCGTCGGAAATGACGGGGACGCGGGGGGCGTCGGCCGCGTGGGAAAGCGTGGACATCAAGACCCTTCCTTAGTTCAACTGGAATTCGAGGACAACGAGGCCCCGGCAGCCTACCCGACCGGCACCGATCGCCGCCGCCACTGTCAGACCCCGACGGGCCGGTCAGATCGGCATTCGAATCAGCGCCCGCGGAACGCCGGGCAGGCCCCACATCGCGGCGTTCCGCTCAGCTGTCCCCTGCCCGGTCCACGTACAGGGTCTGCGTGGCCGCGCCGAACGGGCCCTCCCGGTCGTGGAGCCGGGTCACGGTCAGGCCGGATCCGACCGCATGAACATCTGTCCTTGACTCAACGCCGATCCACTCGCCGACCGGCACCCGGTAGAGCGAGAGGTTGAGATCACAATTGATAAACAGGTACTCGCCGATCGCGACCGGGTGAGCCATGCCGTTTCCGAAATCGGCCGCGGCGGCGGCGCGCTGGGCACCGGTCGGAGTCTCACCGGGAACCACCGGATACTCGAGCCGAAACCAGCCGGAACCAGTCGGCCCGGTTTCATCGATGCCACCTTCGAAAACCCGGATCGTGTTGGAAGTCCCGTAGAAAGTTAGACTTTCCCCGGCCGCCCACATACCGCTCTGAACCGTCCGGCCTTCTTCGGGCGGGGGCATCGTTGAAGACACCTGACCGACGCCGGCGGGCAGCCGAACGTCCCCCCGACGGAGCAGCACGGCCCTGGCGTCGATCAGGGTCCGGTTCGCCGATACCAGCCTCGCCGCGACCACCTGCTGTCGCCGCCCCGGCTTGGTCACTTCTGCTTCGATCCCGATTTCGCCCAGGGTGACCGGGCCATAGAACGTGCAGGAAAGCGACGCCAGCCGCATCTCTTCTCCGCCGAAAGCCTCGACCGCCCGGACCAGCAGCGCTCCCGGGGCCCCGCCGTGGGCCGCGTCGGGCTGCCAGGGGCCGCCGGCCAGCGCGGTCAGCTCGAAGTACTCGCTGAGCATGGAGCTGGTGGAGCCACTCCGCTCGATCGGCAGGGCAATCGCTTCAGGAACCTGCTCCGGACCGGGGGCGAACAAGATCAGCCGCCCGAACGAGAGGCAAGGACAAAGGGAACCGGACCGGCGATCAGAGCATTTTTCGGCTTCATGTCGAGACAGTAGCGCCCGGCAGGGCCGGAATTCCACCCGGCCGGTTCTGTCGCTCCCGGCCTGTCGGCGCGGTAGAGGACACCCGACGCGGCTAATCTCCTCCGATGCCGACCACCGAGAAGATCACCCTGCACGTCCTGCCGCCCTCGCACCCCTGCATGACCGCGAAGGCCGCCCTCGAGCACAAGGGCCTGGAATACGATCTCGTCGCCCTGGATTTCGCCGGTTTCGGCGACCGGATGGAGGAGATCTACGGCCCCGGCAATCGAACCGTGCCCGGGCTGGTCTTCGGCGACGAGCCGATCCACGGATCAGCTGCGATCCTCGAGCGACTCGAGCAGTTGGTCCCGGAGAACCCGCTTTACCCCGAACCGATCGCCGGGATGGTCAGGGAGGCCGAACTCTGGGCCGAAGGTGACCTTCAGGACTCCGGCCGGTGCCTTACCTGGGGCGCAATCCATTTCCGGCCAGAGGCGCTCGGGACCTTCAGCGGCGGTGGCAACCTCGACCCCGCCGGAACCGATTATGCGATGAAATTAATCCACGCGACCTGGAAGTACCATCGGATCACCGCCGTCCGGATCGCCGAGGATCTGCAGAGACTGCCGGGCATGGTCGCCCGGATCGAGGGCTTTGCCGATCAGGGACTGATCGACGGCGATACCCCCACCGCCGCCGACCTCCAGATCGGGGCGACGATCAGGGTGATGCTTTCGGTCGGTGATCTGCTCCCGGTCTTCGAAGGCACGGCCGCCGAGCGGGTCGCCCGCAGGTTCTTCCCCGATTACGACGTCTCGATCCCGGCCGGTGCCCTGCCCGCCGGGTGGGTGGTTACCGAAGTCCCGGCCGCCGGCTGAGGCCCGGGCGATCAGCCGCCTTCTGATCGGCCGCTCTCCGAACGGCCGCCTTCCGAGGCGAAGTCGAGGGCCAGCAGCGCCAGGCCGGCTATCGCAGCGGAGCCGGCGACAACCGAGGTCGTGACCACTCCCCGGCGAGGCAGGCTATCCCGGGCCAGCAGAGTCGCAGCGAGGTCACCAAGGTCGGCCAGAACCGTTACCGCGAGCCAGGGCCCGGCCTGGTCGCGCATCGCCGCCTCGGCCGTGCCGGCCCCGAGGGCGATGTCGCGAACCCCGAGAGCCCGGAAGATGACCTTCGTCGGCTCGTCCGCGGCTGCCTCTCCGATCCAGGTCCGTCCGATCTTCTCCGGGGCCGAACCGGCAACAACTCCGAATGCGACCCTGGTCAGTCCGTATCCGGCGTTCAACAGTCTCTGGGATCTCATTCCCCGACAGTACCGGTCGAAGGTTCCGCCGAGTCCCGCCGCCCGGCAGCCGGGCGCGGTGCGGATAACCTTCCGACATGCCCACCACCGAGAAGATCACCCTTCACGTCCGGCCCCTTTCACACCCCTGCATGACCGCCCGTGCCGCCCTTGATCTGAAAGGCCTTGAATACGAGGCCGTCACCGTCGAGACCGGCCCGCATATCGAGCAGCTCGAAGCGATCTACGGGGCCGGCAAGACGACTGTGCCCGGAATGGTCATCGATGGCGAACCGGTCCACGGATCGGTCTCGATTCTGGAAAGACTTGAACGGGAGGTGCCCGAGAATCCGCTCTATCCGGAGCCGGTCGCGGCCGAGGTAAGGGAGGCAGAACTCTGGGGCGATCGCGAGATCCAGGATCTCGGGCGGCGCCTTCCATGGGGGGCACTCCACTTCCGGCCCGAGGCGTCCGGGACCTATACCGGCGGAGGAGCCCTCGACCCGGCCGGGACCGACTATGCGATGAAGTACCTGCATATGGCCTGGAAGCATGCCGGGATCACCGCGACGCGCCTTGCCGAGGACCTGGCGGACCTGGCGGAAAAGGTCGCCCGGATCGAAGGTTTCGCCCGGGACGGTCTGATCGACGGAGACAGCCCGACCGCGGCCGATCTCCAGATCGCATCGACGATCAGGGTGCTGCTGACCATCGGCGACCTCGAAGAGTTGTTCGCCGGCACGGCCGCGGAGCGAATCGCCCGCCGGTTCTTTCCCGAATACCCCGGCCACGTCCCGGCCGGGGCATTTCCCGCCGGATGGGTTGTGACCGAAGTCCCGGCGACCCACGGCTGACGGCCTCGTCTGCCCGGCCGGCCTCGTGGCCGGCGGCTCGGACGAACCGGGGTCGGAGTTCAGGTCGCGGTGCGGCCGGACTCGACCGGCCTCCCGGCCCGGCCGCTGAAAGCCGGCTTGGCCAGGAGCATCTGCACGTCGCTGTTGCGCCGCGACCGGAAGCCGCCCTCGGCCACGGTCAGGTAGAGCAACCAGAGCCGCCTGAAGCGCTCGTCATAGCCGAGGTCCTGCAACCTGTCGGTCGCCTTCAGAAAGCGCTCCCGCCAGATCGAGAGGGTGCGGGCATAATCGAGGCCGATGTCGGTCAGCCAGTTCTCGGCGAGGTCGGTTTCGGCCCTGAGGCAGCGCCGGATCTCGCCGACCGATGGCAGGCATCCGCCGGGGAATATGTAACGGCTGATGAAGCTGCGCGAGGCCTTTTCGAGTTCGTAGGCGTCGTCGTCGACGACGATCGCCTGGAGGAACATCGCCCCGTCCGGCTTGAGCAGGCGGGAGCATTGCCGGAAGTAGGTGGGGAAGTCCTGCCAGCCGACCGCTTCGATCATCTCGATCGAAACAATCCGGTCGTAGTGGCCCTCGAGGTCGCGATAGTCGACCTCGAGTACATCGATCTTCTCCTCCAGGCCGGCCGCCCGGATCCTTTCACGGGCAAGAGTCGCCTGCTCGCGGGAGATCGTGGTTGTGGTTACGCGGCAGCCGGTCATCTCGGCCAGGTGGATGGCCAGGCCACCCCAGCCGGTACCGGTCTCGAGCACATGGCTTTCCGGTCCCGGATCCAGTTGGTCGGCGATCCGGTTCATCTTGTTGATCTGGGCTGATTCGAGGTCCTGGTCGGGGTCGTCAAAGCAGGCAGCCGAGTAGTTCATCGAACTGTCGAGGAAGGTCGAAAAAAGCTCGTTGCCGAGGTCGTAGTGGGCCGAGATCTGCCTCTTGCCGCGGGTACGCGTATTGCGGGGCATCATCAGGCCGAGCCGCTGGACCGGACCGACGATGAACTGAGCCCGGCGGCGCACGGCGTCGAGCCGGCTCATGTTGCTGCCGGCGATGGTCGCCAGGGCGACCAGGTCGTCGCAGTCCCATTCGCCGCGAACGTACCCGTCGGCGAGCCCGGTGCTGCCTCGAAGCATGCGACGCCAGAAGCGGGGCGAATGCAGGGTGACCCGGGCGTGGAGTTCTCCGCCCGGTTCACCGATCACGGTCGAGTGGCCACGCTCGACGATCTCGATCGCGCCGCCCCGAATTCTGCCGATCACGGTCAGGACCGGTCTGCGCCAGATGCTCATGCCGGGGGTGCCGCCTGTGAAGCGGCCGTTCTGCTCGGGTTGCCGTGTGCCACGGGACAGAGCATTGCCGTTTTCTCCCGATCTGGCAACTCCCCCTTGCCTGCGCCGGGCCCGGGCGCAGATCCGTCTCGACCGGAAATGCCGCCCCTCCGGCCGTCGGCGCCCGGGCGGGGGTGGTACCTGGCACCCCGGGCCCTGGTTATGGCCGCCTGGAAATAGATCCCCACCCGTACCTTGAGGGACATCGGTGGCCGCCTCAGCATGAGCCGGCTCAGCACCGGCCGGCTGAGCTCGGTGCGGCTCAGGTTGAGGGTCGCATCGAATACGGTCCGCCCCTGCCGGCGGCTGGACATGTGCACCGACAGGGTGGCCGCCGGCCTGGCGAAGCGAAGATCGTACTCATGGTCCATCGACATCAGCGGCGATACGTGGAGTTCCTTCGGAGTCCTCGCAGACAACAGCCGCCCGGAGCCGGATCCGCCGTCGATCACGTAGGCATGCCGGTCGCCCCATGGCACGTTGGTCACTTCGGCCACCACCGTCTCCAGCTTCTCGCCGGCGGCGTCGAAGCAGTAATAGAACGTGACCGGGTTCTCACAGACACCCCAGTAGCGCAGATGGGTGAGCATCCGGATCGGGCCCTGCGGACGATTCCCGGTCCTTGACTCGACCAGATCAGCGACCGCATCCCGCAGGGGCAGGTTCGCCGGACCCAGGTAGTCAGCCCTGCGGAAGCGGGCCGGCGAGCGCCGGCGGGTCGACCAGAGAGGATGAATCGAAGTCACATCGGGAACCTCCGCGAGGTCGAGGTACAGCATGAAGACCCGGTAGTCGAAATCCCGCTCGAACGGCTCAAAGCGACGATGCCGGATCCGGCCTTCGTAGACCGCACTGGCCAACGGCCTGCTCATCAGCCGCTCGCTCCGGCGGCACCGCCCGGTGGCGCTGCCGCCGGGTCACCCGTTGTCGCCCGGTTGCCCGGGATCGAACGGCGGCCGCCCGTCCGCAGAATCGAGCGAGCCGCCCGCAGGCCGCTGAAGGCGCCGTCCTCGTGAAAGCCGTTTCGCCAATAGGCGCCGCAGTAGTGGGTCCGGTTGATCCCGCTGATCTCACCCCATCGTTTCTGGGCCTCCATCGCCCCAACAGTGAATACCGGGTGGGCGTAGGGGATCACATCGAGGATCTTTGCCGGGTCAATCTGCCCGGTCCGGTTGAGGGTCACGCAGAACTGGCGCTCACAGTCGAGTCCCTGGAGCCGGTTCATGTCATAGGTGAGCGCCGTCCGGCCGGCTGGCTGATCTACAAGGTGGTAGTTCCAGCAGGCCCACGCAGCCCGTCTCTTCGGCATCAACGAGGCGTCGGTGTGCAGGACCGCCTCGTTTGGCTGATACCGGATCGCACCCAGCACCTCACGCTCCGGCGGGCTCGCGTCGCCCAGCATCGTCAGCGCCTGGTCGGAGTGCGTGGCGATCAGGACCTGATCGAACCTCTCGGGAGCTCCGCCCTGCGGAGTGACCTCGACCCGGTCGGCAAAGCGCTCGATACGATCGACCGGGGTATCGGTCCAGATCCGATCCCGAATGGGCTCGGTCAGTTCCCGCACGTAATTCCAGGACCCGCCCTCGACCGTGCGCCACTGCGGCCGGTCACGCAACGCAAGCAGTCCGTGATTGTCGAGAAACCGGGCCAGGAAGCCGACCGGAAAGCTCCACATCTCCCCCGGATCTGCCGACCAGACAGCCGAGACCAGAGGGACCACGACCCGGTCGCGCAGATACCGGGAGTAGTTGCCGCGCTCGAGGTACTCGGCCAGCGAAGGTCCCTCCCGGTTCTCCTGCGACATCTTCTTCAGTTGCCGCTGGAACCGGGGGAACTCGGCCAGCATCCTGAGAAAGCGGGGATTGACCAGGTTGCGGGGCTGGGCAAAGAGACCGCGCAGATTGCGTCCCGTGTACTCGAAATCGCCGTCGCTCACTGAAAAGCTCATGCTCGACTGCCGGCTCGGCACTTCGAGCTGCTCGAGAAGCCGGCTGAACTCCGGATAATTGCGATCGTTGAACACGATGAAGCCGGTGTCGACCGACTCGAGGCCACGTTCCGATTCGGCAATTACGGTGTTTGCGTGCCCACCCGGCTTGGGTGAAGCCTCGAACACGGTCAGATCCACCTTGCCCTTCAAGTGATGGGCGGCGGCCAGGCCCGAGATTCCCGATCCGATAATTGCGATCCTCATTACCACTAGATACGAGCCGGCTCCCGGATTCGGTTGCAGGCCGCCTCTCGTGACTGACGGCCGGCACCGCAAGCGGCGAACAGCGCCGGGTGATGAGCTATCAGCGGCCCGAGAGCCAGCCCGAGAGTGGTCCCGCCAGAGATCTGCCTCGGGTCAGGCCGGCCCGGACGACTTCGGACTCACGGCTGCCGTCCATCCGGTCGGGCCCGATCGCAGCGGCCGACGCCGCGTCGGGCGCCACGGTCACCACCCTGACTCCGCGGTTCCGCAGCCTGAGAACCTCCCCGGCG
>JAENXK010000029.1 GCA_016649615.1 Thermoleophilia bacterium | reverse complement strand
TGCAGGTTGATCGCCGGTGCCTCTTTGGCCACCAGGTTCATGCCGTCGAAGATCGCGTTGACCATCAGCAGGTCGAAGTGCTTGTAGCGGGCGACCGCCTCGGGAAAATCCTCGTAGACCCGGAGGTCGATCGGCATCCAGTCGGTGGTTCCGTGACGATGGTTGACCACGGCGACCAGCGCCTCGATCCGCTCCAGGTACTCGGCGTATTCCGGAACGTCCTGACGGGAGGGCTGGAGGTGGGCGATGAAGGTGACCTTCTCGCGGAACTCGGGGTGCCCGGTGAGAAAAGTGTCAAACGCGGTGAACCCCCGCAGCACGTTTTTCGAGAGGTCGGCCCGGTCGACCCGGAGGATCATGTACTCGCGACGGCGGCTGAGGATCTCCTTCTCGGCGGTCGCTACTTCGGGTGACTCTGCGGCCCGCTTGAGACGCCCGGCATCGATCGGCAGCGGATAAGCCCTGACCCTGGTGCGACCGCCGGGGTGGTCGACGGTCAGCTTGTCGAAGTCGACCTCGTAACCCATGAGGCTCTGGCAGCAGGCAAGGAAGTTGGTGCAGTAGGGAGTTGTGTGAAAACCGATGATGTCGTTGGCCAGCATGCCGTTGAAGATGGCTTCCCTGATCCGGGTAGGCAGCACCCGCCAGGCATCCGGCTGGGTCCAGGGGATGTGAACGAAGTGGTAGAGCAGGGCGTCCGGGCGGGCCTCGCGGATCTTGCTCGGAGCCGTATAGAGGTGGTAATCGTGGAGCATGACCAGCGGCTTTTCGCGGTCTTTGATCTGCTCGACCACGACCTCGGCTATGTCGGCGTTGACGACCTCATACCCCTCGTACCAGGCGTCAATCTCGGCCATGCGGATATCGGGAGCGTTCGAGAGATCCCACAGGTAGTGCTGGATGAACCAGAGGATCGGGTTGGCGATCACGTTGTAGAAGCCGTCGTAGGCTTCAGCATCGCTTTCGACCATCAGAACCTTGTAGTGGACGTCGTTGATTTCCAGGTCGATCGGCTGGTGTGCGTTTTCCTCGGTGACCACCACGTCTTCCGGGGTCATGGCCGAAGCTATCCAGAGCGCATCCCGATCCGCGACCAGACCGGAAAGGGCGGTCACGAGGCCGCCGCCACCCCGGGTGAGCGTCCGTTCACCGTGGGCGTCGAGTTCGAACTGGGCCGGTCCCCGGTTTGAAACGATGATCAGCGACTGTTCGGCCGGACGCTCTTTCATTGCTCCAGGGCCTCCCGGTCCCGGCGCCGATCTTCCCGGGCCTCCCGGCTCCGATCCTCCTGACGCTGGTTCGCCTTTGCCTGGTTCGCCTTCACGTGGCCATCTTATGGCCCCGGGACGAGTCCCACCGGCAGCTACCTGATCGAAGTGGGCCGGTCATCGAGTTCAACTTCGACCGTCTCGGTCTTGCCGTCCCGGATCACCTCGAGCCGGATCGTCTTGCCGGGTTCCAGCGTGCTGACGATCCGGCCGAGATCTTCCGCCCGGTCGATCTTCTCGCCGTCGGCCGAAACGATCACGTCGCCACCGGTGTCAAACTGGCTGCCCTGGAACCTGATCTTCTCGTCTCCGCCCCGCAGGCCGGCTTTGGCGGCCGGGCTGCCATCGACCACCTGCGCCACGATCGCGCCGCGCTCGGCATCGATCCCGAGCTTTTCGGCGAGCTGCGGGTACAGCGGCTGGGTGCTGACCCCGATGTAGGCATAGCGGGCCTCGCCGTTCTCGCGGAGCTGCTCGACCGAGCGCTTGATCGAGTTCACCGGCACGCCGAAGCCGACGCCGTCGCTCGATCCGGAGCCGCTGCTCATCTGCTGGCTGATTCCGATCACGTCCCCGTTTCCGTCAAGCATCGGGCCGCCGGAATTACCGGGGTTTATCGAGGCATCGGTCTGAATCGCGCCCTCGATCTGAAAATCGGTGAGCGACATCACCGAGCGGCCTGTCTGGGAAACGATTCCGGTGGACAGTGACTGGTTCTGGCCGAACGGGCTGCCGATCACTGCGATCGGCTGACCGACGACAACCTGATCACTGTCAGCCAGCCCCACCGGGTCCAGATCGGCATCAGCCGGATCCACCTGGAGCAGGCCGACATCGGCGAAAGGATCGAAGCCGACCACCTTGGCCGGAAGGACGTTCCCGTCGGTGAACTCGGCGTAAACCTGCGAAGCGGGGACCCGGTCGTCACCCTCTCCGTTCGAGATGACGTGGGCGTTCGTGACGATCTCGCCGTCGTCGTTGAGTACGAACCCGGAGCCGCCGGCCGCCTGGGGACCGAACGGGCCGGCTGACTTGCCGGTGAAGATCGACCTGACCGAGACCACGCCGGGCACCGCCTCCTTGTAGATGCGGGAGGGACTGAATTCGGTCCCGTCCGAGCTCAGGATCACCGGCTCGGCCGATTTCGCGGACGACTGCTTGCCGGAATCGGAGGCAGAGTCGGAATCGGAACCGGAGCCGCAGCCGGCGAGAACCAGAGCCGCGACGACGAGGAGGAGGAGTACCGGCGACCAGCAGAAGCCGCCCCGCCGGCAAGGAGCCGGGATCAGCGACGATCCGGCGCCGCGGGGAGAGGCGCTGCAGGAGTTCGGAAAGCTCGGATCATCGTTTGGCATCGGGAAATTCAGGTTACGGCATGGCGCCCGCCGGTCCCGGCCCACCGGACGTCCCCGGCAGCAGCCGACCGGGAGCTCAGGCGAGGTGGTCGTATCCGGGGGCAGGCTGGAGCAGGCGGCCGTCCTGACGCACCGTTACGCGTGAAGGACCGGACTCCGTCCGGCCGATCACAGTCAACCCGGACCCGCTGCTTTCGGCCGCAGCGACGGCCGCCTCGAGCGCGGACTCCGGTACCGCCAGGGCCAGTTCGTAGTCCTCGCCACCGCCGAGAACGAACTCGGCCGGGGACCGCCCCGCGGCAGCGGCTACCGCGTCAACGCCGGCCGCTACCGGCAGCAGGTCGGCATCGATCTCGATCCCGACGGCCGAGGACGTTGCGAGGTGCCCGAGGTCGGTGATCAGCCCGTCACTCAGGTCGATCATCGCGGTGGCGCCGGCGCGACCGAGGGCAGAGCCGGTCTGGAGCAGCGGCTCCGGAGCAAGCTGCCGGTCGATCAGTTTCCGCCTGATCCGGTCGTCCAGTCTGTCGACCGCCGGGCCGGCCCCTTCCCGGTCGTCCTGCTCGAGCAGCCAGAGACCGGCCCGGGCGCCCCCGATCTCGCCGGTCAAGGCGATCGACTCCCCCGGCCCGGCCCCGGACCGGGTCACCAGTTCCTGCTCGGAGGCGACATGACCGACCGCGGTCACGCTGAGGAACAGGACGGGAGACGCCACCGTGTCACCACCGGCCAGGGCGACGCCGTAGCGAGCGGCCGACTCGGCCAGTCCGCGGGCGAGCCGGTCCAGGAAGTCGTCTTCACTCCCTCGTACCAGGCCGACCGAGACGTAGATCTCCCCGGGTTCCGCGGCCATCGCGGCCAGATCGGAGAGCGCTGTCGCGACCGCCTTCCGGGCGATCATCTCCGGCGGGCTGTCCCGCGTCCGGAAGTGGACTCCGTCAACCACTGCGTCGACCGTAGTCGCGGTGGCGCCGCCCGGAACGGAGATCGCAGCGTCGTCACCGATGCCGGTCCGGAGCCGACTCGAACCGGGAGCCCGGCTCCGGAGCAGCTCGATCAATTCGGATTCGGTCAGCCCCCGTTCCATATCTCTCTGACACTATGACCCTCTTCATGGATCAGGAAACCAGAGAAACCCGGGACGACAGCCCCAGCCTGCTTCACCGTATCGGGCACCTGGGCTCGACAGTCGGCCGGAAGGCGCCGAAGAAGCGCTCGACCAAACTGATCCTCCAGGGCGGCTTCGCCTTTCTGATCTTCGGCTTCCTCGTCCTGACCGTGGTCACCCAGTGGTCGGAACTGCAGGACAAGGGGGTCGCCTTCAACCTGATCTGGCTGCTGCCGGCGATGGCGGCAATGCTCCTCTACTACCTGCTGAGCGCCTCCGTCTGGGGCCTGATCCTCAAGTTCATGGACAGTCCGGTTCCCCCGGCCGAGGTGCAGAAAATCTGGGCCCAGCCGCTGCTGGTCCGCTACATCCCCGGCACGGTGCTGTTTCTTCTGGCCAGGGTCCTGATGGCCGAAAAGGCCGGAGTCTCGCGCCGGGTCACCTCAGCCGGGATCGTGTACGAACAGGCGGTTTCGGTCGCCGGCGCGCTGACGGTGGCGACGTATTTCATTATCGCCCACCCCGATCTCCAGGACAAAACGATCCGCTGGCTGCCGCTGCTGATCATCCCGCTGATGGTCGGCTTTCTCCACCCGCGGATCTTTGGCCCGGTCTCCGCACGGTTGCTGACAGCGCTCGGCCGGGACGCCCTGCCGAAACTGCTTTCGTTTGGCGGTGTCCTCACGATCTACATCTGCTACGTCGGGCTCTGGTCGGTGATGGGGGTGGGCGTCTACCTGGCGGCTCGTTCGGTCTACTTCCTCGATCTGAGCGAACTCCCGATCGTCGCCGCGTCGCAGGCGATCGGATTCCTCGCCGCCGTGATTTCGGCGGTTACTCCGGCCGGTCTCGGGGTCCGCGATGCGGCGTTTGCCTGGGCGGTCAAGGTGGCGCTTCCGAGCAGCAGTTTCGGTATCGGTGCGGCGATCGCCATCGCGGTCCGCGCGGCCCAGACGGTTGTCGAACTGATCTACGTCGGCGCGGTGACCGCGGTCACCAGGCGCCGTGGGATCCTGGTTCCGGCGAGACACCCGGATCCGGGTCCGGTCGACTGACCCGGGCCGCCCGGCCGGACGATCAGCCCGGAGCCACACCGCCGCTCGACGGTGGTGACCCGCCCCCGCCGCCCCCGCCGCCGCTCGATGGCGGCGTCGGTGCGGGCGTCGGCGCGGGATTTCCGCCGCCACCGTTGTCGCCCCCGCCGGTTCCGGCCGGGTCCTGACCGACCCCGGGGGCGTACTGGTCGGGGTCGTTGACGTCGCCGGCCGCGCCCCCGTTGCCACCGTTCTTCTTCTTGCCCGACCCGGCGGGCTCCTGGTCTGTCTCTGCATCCGCGTCGTAGTTGCTCTTCTTCTTCTTCGAGACCGTGTAGTTGCCTCCGAAGTCGCCCCAGACCATGGCCTCGTCCGGAACCGGGAAGCTCTCGCAGGGGACCGCGGCGTTGGTGTAGAACTGATTCCAGATCGTCGCCGGGAAGGTGCCGCCAGCGACCGTTGTGCCGTGGACCGAAGTCATGCTGATGGTGTTTGACTCGGGATAGCCGACCCAGGTGGCGGTCGCGAGGTTCGGCTGGTAGCCGACGAACCAGCCGTCGGTGTAGTTGTCGGTGGTACCGGTTTTGCCGGCCTGCCCGGAGCAGCCGGTGTAGGCGCCGGTGCCGGTCCCGCCGGTGATGTTGGCATTGAGGACCTTCGTCACCTCGTAGGCGGCCGGTTCGGTCATCACCCGCTTCGGATTGGCCTGATTGGGGTTGTCCACCGCGCCGTCGGGAAAGACCACCTTGCGGATCGCCACCGGATCGCGGTGGATCCCGCCCGCGGCCAGGGTCGAATATGCCGAGGCCATCTCCAGCGGCGAAACGCCGAGGGTGAGACCGCCCAGCGTTTCCGCCGGGTACCCGTCGAGCTTGGTGGTCACGCCCAGGGCCTTGGCCATCTCGGCCACCTTGTCCGGGCCCAGGTCAAGTGCGAGCTGGGCGAATACCGTGTTGTCCGAGGCCAGCGTGGCGTCGACCAGGCTCATCGTCCCGGAGTAAGAATTCGAGTAAGTCGAAACGTTCCACTGGCCCCAGACCGGATCTACGATGTCAAGCGGCTTTGACTCGTAGAATGTCTTGTTCGGGTCGATGCCTTCGCTGACCGCGGTGGCCAGGGTGAAGGTCTTGAAGGTAGAGCCGGGCTGGCGCTTGCCCTGGGCGGCGAGGTTGTACTGGTTATCGCTGTACGAGGAAGAGGACACCATCGCCTTGACCTCACCGTTTTGGGGATCGATCGCGACCAGGGCCGAAGAGGGGTCATCCGGGTAGTAGAGAGTCGAATCGATCGCCTGCAGCCCGGCCTCCTGCATGGCGGGTTCGACCGTCGAGTAGACCCGCAGGCCACCCCGCCTGACCGTGTTTACGCCGTACTCCTTGATCAGCTCGTTCTGCACGTAATCGAAGAAATAGGGCTCCCTGTGATCGAAGAGGTTGCCTGCCGGGTCCAGCTGCAGTCCGGACTTCTTCGCAACCGCGGCCCTGGCTTCGGTGAGCTGTCCGATATCGGCCATTGAATCGAGTACGTCATTGCGTCGCTCAATGGCGCCTCTCGGATTCTGGATCGGGTTGTTGTCGGAAGGTGCCTGGGGCAGCCCGGCGAGCAGGGCCGACTGGGGCAGGGTCAGGTCTTCCGGTTCTTCCGAGAAGTAGACCCTGGCGGCCGCCTGGACTCCGATCGCGGTCCGGCCCTGATTGGTGCCGTAAGGCGCCGTGTTCAGGTAAGACTGGAGGATCTGCTGCTTGCCGTGATCCTTCTCATAGTCGAGCGCCATCTGGGCTTCGGCGATCTTGCGCTCGAGATCACGTTCGGGATTGGCGATGTAGATGTTGCGCATCAGCTGCATGGTGATCGTCGAAGCGCCCTCGGTCACCTCGCCTTCTTCGACGTTCCGGACCAGGGCGCGGAGACCGCCCTCGACGTCGATGCCGTTGTGGCTGTAGAAGCGCTCGTCCTCGATCGCGACGGTCGCGCTTCGCATCGTTTTCGGCATCTTCCTGATCGAAATCGGGGTCCGGACTTCATCCGAGTCGATCAGGCCGAGCCGGCTGCCGTCGCCTGCGTAAACGACCGAGTTCTGGCCTTTGTTGATCGGCTTGAGTTCAGATACTTCCGGGGCGTCGCCGGCGACGCTCAGTACCCAGCCGCCAGCCGCCGTTCCCGCGGACAGCAGCAATCCGCCGATCACAGCGGCCGCCACAATCATCTTTTTCCGTGGCGACCCCTGGTGTCGGCGCACTCTTCGTTGGCGCCTGGTCATTCGCACAGGGTACCGACCCTGAGTTTCCGGTTTCCTAAAGAGGACGGGACGGAGCCACCCGTGCGATCCGTGGTGCGGCGGCAGCGGCGCTGCTCAACTGTGAGAATGCGCTGACCGATGCCGGATTCCCCCACCTTTGAAAAGTTGCCCATAGCGCCCGATCCGCCCGCGTCCGACTCCTTTCCCTATGCCACCTGGGGCCCCTGGATCGCACTCGCGGCGACGTTCGGGGCCCTCATCTTCGGCCTGATCCTCAGCCTTCCTTTCTTCATAACGGATCCGGCGTCCGGCAGCGACGACCTCAGCCTGACCACGAGAATCGCGACCCAAGTCTGCACCGCGATCGGCTTTCTGGTAGTTCCGCTGCTGCTCGCCCAGGTCGCCGGGGGACCCATCCGCGCCGCTCTGAGACGGCTCGGATTCGTCCGGTTCAGGATCGGCAACACTCTCAAGTGGGTCGGGATTGGGATTGTCAGCTACCTCGTATTCCTGATCGTTTATTCGATCGTGATCGGCACCCCGGAACAGGACGACATCGCCGGCGATTTCGGCCCGATCTGGGTCCAGATCCTGCTGATCGGGATCGCGGCACCGATCTCGGAGGAAGTCCTGTTCAGGGGGATGCTGTTCGGCGGAATCAGAACCCGGCTGCCACTCTGGTCGGCGTCACTGGCGGCCGGAATCGTTTTCGGGGTGCTGCACTACTCGACTGGCTGGTCGGCGGTGGGACCGCTGGTCGCGCTCGGCGTGATCTTCGCGGTCGTCTATGAGAAGTCAGGCTCGATCTGGGCCCCGATCGGCATGCACGCCCTGAACAACGGGATCGCCCTGATCGCGCTGAACTCATGAGTACCGCCGCGGGCGGCCCGTGGATCACGACGCAGCCCGTAGGATCACCGCCATGAGCGACTCCGAAGCTGTCCGGGCCAGGCTGATCGAACTGCTGAAAGAGCACTCGCTGGTGCTGGGTGGGGTGACCCTCTCCAGCGGGGCCGAGGCGTCCTACTACATCGACGCCAGACGGACCGTGATGCGCCCGGAGGGGCTGAAGACGGCCGGAATCCTGATCGCAGGCCGCGCGAAAGAGGTTCGGGCAACCGCGGTGGGAGGGCCGGTCATGGCGGCGATCCCTCTGGCCTGCGCCGCAATCGCGGCGCCGGAGGGCGAGGACCTGGTCGGGTTCTTCGTCCGCAAGGAACGCAAGGCCCACGGTCTGCAGCGCTGGGTCGAAGGCGGAGCCGAACCCGGCGACCGGGTGCTGGTGGTCGAGGACACGGTCACCACCGGCGGCTCGACGGTCTCGGCGATCGAACGGATCCGCGATGAAGGCTTCGAGATCGCGGCCGTGCTCAGTCTGGTCGACCGGCTGGCCGGCGGCGGAGAGAAGATCGCCGCCGCCGCGGACGCGCCCTACACCGCGCTGACCACGATCGCCGAGATCTACCCCGACCGCCCCCGGGCCTGAATCCTGCCGGCCCCGGTCCGGGTCAGCGGCCGGATTCGTCGGCGGCGTCGGCCCCGGTCTTCGTGGTCATCACCTGGGCCGACCCGCCGCCGAGCACCCGGCGGGTCAGACCCGGGAGCAGGACACGGAGGATCGCGACCAGCCGGTACGGCCGGGGCACGTATCGCTCGGCCTGGCCGCCCGGACCGGCATCGAGGACCGCTTCCGCCACCTTTTCGGGACTCGAGACGAGCCACCGGGTCGCAAACCTGGCCTTGAGCTCAGCCGCCGGGAAGCCTTCGGTCTCGATGAACCCCGGCAGAACCGAACCGACGTGGACTCCGTTGGGTGCTTCTTCGAGATGCAGGGCGTCGGTCCAGCCGATCAGGGCGAACTTTGAGGCCGAGTATGCGCCCGATCCGCCCCTGGCCACCCGCCCCGCGGTACTGGCGATGTTGACGATCGAGCTCGGGGCCGAGCGGCGCAGAAGCGGCAGCAGGATCTCGGTCAGCCTGACCGCCGCGTCAAAATTGAGCTCCATGGTGCGTTGCACGTTCGCCCAGCCTCCTTCGCCGAACTCGGCCCGCCAGGCGGCACCGGCGTTGTTGACCAGCAGGTCGAGCCGGTCGTGGTGCTGCTCGAGGTGGGCCAGCACCCGGCCCGGGGCGTCGGGACCGGTCAGGTCGGCCGCCAACCATGTCGCCGGACAGGGCAGGCGGGAAACAATCTGCCGCAGCCGATCCTCGCGACGGGCGACGAGAATCAGCTCGGCCCCCGGCTCGCGGGCGAGCCGCTCGGCGGTCGCTTCGCCGATTCCGCTGGAGGCCCCGGTGATCAAGGTGACCATGGGAGAACCTTACGTAAGTCCGAGATCTTTCAGGAACCGGCGGCCCTTGACCGCGACACCGCCGACCGCCATCGCCGCGCTTTCTCCACGACCTCCGATAGCGGGCCAGAGTCCCAGCTGCCGGAGGGAGCCGACCACGTCGTAGTAGGAATGCTCGCGGCAGACCTTGCCGTCGCGGAACTCGAAAATGTCAGTGCCGGCGGTCTCGATACGTTCGCCCGAGGCCGGCAGCCCGATCCAGAGCGGACCGCTGTTCAGTCCGCTGAAGGTCCAGGGCTCGGTCACGCGGTCACCTTCATGGATCACCGGTTCGCGCATGCTCCAGCTGAGTTCGGTGAAGGCGGCAAAGAAGCGGTCGCAGTGCGCGGCGTACTGCTCCCGGCCGTGGATCGGTGCCGGCAAGGTGACGTCCCAGTACTCGATGTCGTCGGTCACGTGTTCGAGGACTTCCGCGGTGCCGGTGTTCCAGGCCGCCTGCCAGTCCCGGAAGAATTCGTCTGCCCACTGGCTCACGGGCCGATCATATCCCCGGCGGTGCGAATCGCACCTCAACGGAAGGTCAAGACGCCGCGAGCTTCGGAGGACCGGCGGCGGCAACCGCCTGATGAAGCCCGGGTTCATCACCCCGGACGGGTCGGCAAGGGGTCGATCCTGCAAAGTTAGCCTTGTCACATCTTTTTTCATTGAGACTCTATATTTGGCATGGCATGTACCCGGAAAATCACTCCACGCCTGCTGTCGAGGACTACGCCAAGGCGATCTATTCGCTTACCGGAGCCAGGGCGGAGACTGCCTCGACCACCGATCTGGCTGACCGGCTCGGGCTGACTCCGAGCTCGGTCTCGGCGATGCTGCGCAAGCTGGGCCAGGACGGGACGGTCGAACACGTCCCCTACCACGGGGTCCGCCTGACTCCGAAAGGCGAACGAATCGCTCTGGCCGTACTCAGACGCCACCGCCTGCTCGAGCTCTTTCTGGCCGAGACACTCGGGGTGCCCTGGGATCGGGTCCACCGGGAGGCCGAGGTGCTCGAGCACTCGCTCTCCGATGAGTTGACCGAGTTGATGGCGGCAAAGCTCGGAAACCCCTCGGTAGATCCGCACGGAGACCCGATCCCGACCCGCGAGCTGGACATGGTCGAACCCCCGACCCGCGACCTGACCGAGCTGGAGCCGGGCGAGAAGGCCACCTTCGTACGGGTCTCGGACTCGGACCCCGAGATGCTGGGCTACCTCTCCGAACTCGGCGTATCGATCGGGCAGGAACTCGTGATGATCGGGCAGCAGCCCTTCGACGGTCCCTTCGAGGTCCGCGCCGGCGACCGTACGGTGGCCCTGGGCCGAAACCTCTGCCGGGCGATGCGGATGGACGGACCCGGATGAGCGCCTCTCCCCCGGACACCGGTAGCGGCTCTCCCGCCGGTCCGGGGCCGCAGCTCGACCTGCCGGTATCGCCACTCGGCCGGGTGAAACGGCGCGGCAAGATCCGGGGGCGACTCGGACTCATGGGTCCGGCCTTCGTCGCGGCGGTGGCCTACATCGACCCGGGGAACTTCGCCACCAACTTCGAGGCCGGGGCGAAGTTCGGCTACACGCTGGCCTGGGTGATCGTGATGGCCAATCTGATGGCCATGCTGGTGCAGTACCTCTCGGCCAAGGCCGGACTCGCTTCCGGCAAGAGCCTGCCCGAACTCTGTCGCGAGAGCTTTCCCCGGACGACCAACTTCTTCCTCTGGGTGCAGGCGGAGATCGTTGCGATCGCGACCGACCTGGCTGAATTCGTGGGTGCCGCGGTCGGGTTAAACCTGCTGTTCGGGGTCCCGCTCTTCCCGGCCGGCCTGATCACCGCGGTCATCGCGCTCGCGATTCTCACCCTCGAGCAGCGGGGATACCGCAAGTTCGAGTTGGCGATCGTCGGTCTGCTGGGACTAGTCGCGCTCGGCTTCATCTATGACCTGATCGCTGTCGGCGACCAGTCGGCCTCCGGTATCGCCAGCGGGCTGGTGCCGGGCTTCAGCGGTTCCGATTCGGTCCTGCTGGCGATCGGGATCATCGGCGCGACGGTGATGCCGCACGTGATCTACCTGCACTCCGCCCTGACCCAGCGGCGGATCGTGCCGGTCAACGAGAAGGAGCGCCAGGAACTCCTGCGCTACACCCGGATCGACTGCATCGTCGGGCTCGGGATAGCCGGCCTGATCAACCTCTCGATGCTGTTCGTCGCGGTAGCCCTGTTCAACAAGACCGGAAACACCGGAGTGGATTCGATCGAGGCCGCCTACGACGGACTGTTGACTCTGGTCGGAGGCGGTGCCGCTCTGGCCTTCGCGGTGGCCCTGCTGGCCTCTGGCCTCTCCTCGTCAAGCGTCGGCACGTACGCCGGCCAGGTCGTGATGCAGGGTTTCATCCGACGGTCGATCCCGCTCTACCTGAGGCGCATGGTCACGATGACCCCGGCCCTGGTCGTGCTCGCTGTCGGCCTGCCCACGACCCAGACCCTGGTGCTCTCCCAGGTGGTGCTCTCGTTCGGCATCCCGTTCGCCCTGATCCCGCTGATCCTGGTCACCCGGAAGGCCGAGCTGATGGGCACCATGGTCAACCGCCCGCACACCACCGCGGTCGCCACCGTCGTCGCGACGATCATCTCGGCGCTGAACGTCTACCTGATCTACTCGACCATCTTCGGCTGACCAGGCCCAGGGCACGCCCCGACCAGGATTCGAACCTGGGGCCTACTCCTTAGGAGGGAGTCGCTCTATCCAGCTGAGCTATCGGGGCCGGTGGGCAGAAATCCTCTGCGCCAAGGATTCAGAGTACCGGCGCCCGGCGTGGCAGCGGCTCCCAGAGCCCCGAAAGCCCCGGGGCCTAGTAGCGGAGCAGGGCAAGCACTCCACCGTGCTCGGCCAGAGCCGGCACCTCATCGACCGAAGCAGAGCTGACCCGGGCGTCGGTCCGAATCGCCAGTTCGACCAGGGCCTCCTGAACCGACGGCTCACCGGCATCTTCGATCGCCTGGCGGGACCCGACGGAGAGCGTCTCCTCTTCAGCCTTCAGATAAGGATCGACCAGGAGATGCTCGACCCGGCCCTGGGCCAGCGCGAACAGCGTTTCGTCAACGCCGCCCGCTGCCCGGTGCCCTGCCTGGATCCTTTCCTCAGCCTGGTCGGCTATCCGGTTGACCCGGAGGCGCCAGGCTTCGCGCAGGTGCGGGTCGAGATGCTGTGCGGCTTCGGCGGTGCTCAGATCGATCAGGTCGGCCGGAACCACCTCGGCGACGAGGCCGCGGACGCCCGCCGGCATGGCCTCGGCGAACTCGTCGCCGAGGTCTCCGTCGGCAGCGATCAGCAGCCGCTCGAAACCGAGATCGGCTGAGCTCTCGGCGATGGCCTTGCCGGCCGCCTTGACGAACCTGGTCCGCCATTCGTCGACCCGGTCGTCATACGAGCTCGTGTGGGTCACGCTCTGCTGCCCACGGCCCTGACTGCCCCGGGCCGAGCCTCCCCGGTATTCGCGCCAGTCGCCCCGCTCGAGATCAAAGGTTGAGGTCTCCAGCTCTTCGACATGGCCGTCGCTCCACTCGAGCAGCCGCACCCGGTCGTGGCTGAGCAGCACCAGCCCCGTACGGCGCCCCCGGTCGAGCACGTCGACCATCGGCCAGATCACCGGGCCGCCGTCGAGGCTGACGAAGTCCTCGCGAACCGGGATCTGGAATGTGTGAAGGGCGTCGATCGAACCGTCGGCGCTCAGAAACAGCGCGACGCTGCGACCCCGCTCGGAGGCCGAGATCTCGGACAACCGGCGCTCGGCTTCGGTGCTCAGTTTCCGAATCGCCTGTTCGTCAGCGTGATCTCCTCCCGTTCCGGCGACCGCGGCCCTGAGTCCGTTCTTCAGGGCGATATGCCATCCGGGCGATTCGCCCTTGTTGGCCGGATCCCGGGGATCGGTCCGGCAGAAGGCCGAAAGCACCGGTCCGCCGGGCTCCTGGTCGATCAGGTCACGCAGTTCAGAGATCCGCTGGATGTTCAAGTCTTCTCCAATCAGTCCGGCTGGTCTTCGCCGTCGGGTTCGGGGGTTTCAATGTCGTAGAGGCTCTCGGTGCCGAGCTTCTTGCCGCGCGAGTTCCACAGGTGGACCTCTAGGTAGGCCTCGTCACCGTAGTTCTTCAAGGCGTCAGGCGCGATCAGGGTGAAGCGGTTAGTGAAGAGCGGGTCCTGGTCGACCGTGATTTCGGCCAGTTCGGCGGTCGCCGCGTAGGCGTCCCGGACCAGGGAGCGGCCCCAGACCAGGGTGATGTCGGCCGCACGGCCGTTCTCGCCGTGCCAGGTGCCGATCACCTCGTCACTCACGTCGATCGACCAGTCGCGGTTGTCGGCGGCGACAACATCGGTGAAGTCGGCCGAGGCACGGAAGTCCGAGGGGTCGCCACCTTCCGGCTGTACGAAGCTGACGAAGCCGAAGAACTCGATGGCCTCCGGCTCTTCGCCTTCGGCGATGACCGCCTCGCCTTCAGCCGAAGCCGGGATCCAGACCCGCCCGCTCCAGGCCCGCTCGGGAAACCAGGTGATCTCCTCCGGGAGATCGGTGCCTTCCGGCAGGTCTTCGATCTCGCCGATCGCGTCCCTGAAAGCGCTGGACAGCCGCTCGGCAAAGCGGCCATGAGGGATGCCGTGCTGGGAAGCGTCGGCGATGAATCGCGGAATGGGTCGGTTGTCGATAGCCATGGCGCTGACCCTACGCGATCTTTTCCCGGAGTTCGGCCGCGGCGGCCTCGGGGGAGGAGTTGTTGATCTCGATCCCGGTCGCCATCTCGAACGATGCCCTCGGTTCAAGAGCCGGAGCGAGATCGAGATGCCAGTGAAAATGCTCGACCCCGCGGGGCGCCGTCTTGACCCAGATGTTGAACTGGGAAGGTCTGCCGAGTGCCGACTCGAGCGCCGCCACCGCGCGGCCGAGCATCTCCGCACCGCCGGTATCGCGCTCAAAGCTGGGATGTGGCCGCCGCGGAATCAACCTCATCTCGTAGGGAAAACGTGAAGCCCAGGGGCAGACCAGAGCCACCTCATCGTCAATCGCCACCAGCCGCTCGCCCCGCCGGATCTCCTCGCGCAGGACTTCGCCGAGGAGGCTGGACCCGGCGGTCAGCTCACGGTATGAGTTGAACCGCTCCCGCTCCCTCGCCACCGCCGCCGGCACCAGATTGAGTGCCCCGAGCTGGGCGTGACTGTGCTCGACGGTGGCCCCCGCCGCCGGACCCTGATTGAGGACCAGCTGCACGTAGGCTTCGTCGGCGTGAGCCAGCATCCGCCTCCGCCAGGCCGCGACCGCAGCCTCGAGCTCGTCCGGTTCGAGTTCGCCCAGTGAGCCGACGTGACGGGGTGTGTTGATGATCACCTCATGAGCTCCGACCGCCGGCCGGCTGGCGAACATGTCCGGCTCACCGGCCCGCGAGGAAGCCAGCAGGGGGTCGGCCGGGCTGGAGAACGCGCTGGATGACGGGGAGTCATCCTGGCCTTCCGCGGAACCGGACCGGTCGGCGGGGATCGCCGCCGGATAGAGATTGGGCACGGTCCGGGTCCGCCAGCCGGGGCGATCCGGACCGCTTCCGCCGGAGCGGTCGGCATCGACCTCGGGGGGAGTCTCCGCTTCGGATCCCTCGCAGAACTGGCAGGTCCCGAGGGCACCGCCCCTCCAGGCGCCTAATCCGAACTGATCCGGGCGGGCGGCCCGGCCGGGCGCGATCAGCACCCGGCCGCCGGTCAGCTGGTCGATCCTGACCTCCGGCGCGCTCAAGCCGCCGGCCTCAATCGCGGCGACCCGGTTCCGGGTGCCGAACCCCCGCGAACCGGGGGCGGGATTTAGTTGACGTCATCCGGTTTGTCGCCGGAACCGACCGCATCGACCACGCCGCTGACTCCGCCCTCCCGGAAGGCCGAGATCAGGTCCATCGGCAGAGGGAAGATCACGGTCGAGTTCTGGTTGCCACCGATCTCGATCAGGGTCTGCAGGTAGCGCAGCTGGAGCGAGGCCGGATTGCGGCCGATGATGTCGGCGGCCTGACTCAGCTTCTCGGCAGCCTGGTACTCACCCTCGGAGTTGATGATCTTGGCCCGCCGCTCACGTTCGGCTTCGGCCTGGCGCGCCATCGCCCGCTGCATCTGTTCCGGGATCTCGACATCCTTGATCTCGACCGTGCTCACCTTGACCCCCCAGGGCTCGGTCTGCTCGTCGATGATCTTCTGCAGCGATGCGTTGAGCCGTTCCCGCTCGGCCAGTATTTCGTCGAGTTCGGCCTTGCCGAGCACTGCCCGGAGCGAAGTCTGAGCGATCTGCGAAGTGGCGATCAGGTAGTTCTCGACGTCGGTGATCGCCCGGTTCGCGTCGAGCACGCGGAAATAGCAGACGGCATTGACCGAGGTGGGAACGTTGTCGCGGGTGATCACTTCTTGCGGCGGGATGTTCAGGGTCACCGTGCGCAGGTCGATTTTGACCATGCGGTCGATGAACGGGATCAGCAGGATCAGGCCGGGGCCCTTCTGGTCGATCAGCCGGCCGAGTCTGAAGATCACCCCGCGCTCGTATTCCCGCAGGATCTTGATTGCGGAAAACAGCACCACCAGAGCAAAGATGGCCAGCATGATCACCAGTACGCCGACGACTTCCATTATCGATCAACTCCTTCGTGTGCCTGATTGTTGGACATGTCTCTTTCGGGCGGGGGCTCTTCCGCAGTCCTGACCACCAGGGTCAGTCCACGCACCTCTTCGACCGTGATCTGCTGACCCAGCCGGACCGGACCGGACCCTTCGGCCAGCTCAGCCTGCCACAGCGTGCCGTCAACGAAAACCTGGCCGCTGGGGTCGAGGCTCGCCCTGACCTCGCCGCTGACCCCGACCAGTTCCTCGGGGCCGTAGCGGACCGGTGAGGCCTTGACCGTGGCCGCACGCTCGATCACGAACAGGAGTAACGCCCCGAGCGCCGCCCCACCGATCACCACCGCGATGATCGAGGTCGGATCCTGGTCGCGGGGAAAAAGGAATATGCCGCTGGCGATCAGGGCGATCACGCTGGCGATCGAGAGTGGACGGTAGGCGTTGAATGCCGCGGCTGCGATGAACAGGGCTATCGAAAGCAGCAGCAGGCCGGCGCCGACCGCCGAAACCCCGATCTGGACCGCGCCGACTACGCCCAGCGCCAGCGAAATCAGGCCGATCAGTCCGGGGAAGATGCCTCCGGGGGTGAGCGTCTCGGCCCCGATCCCGACCAGTCCGATCGTGATCAGGAAAAATACGAGTGTCGGGTCAGTTATTTCCACGCCACTTTCTCCACACTGCGAGCGTAGCGACCCGGAGGCTCCGGAACATCGACGCCGCCGCTCCCGGCTGACCGCTCAGCCGGACTCGCCGTCGATTGCGAAGCGCCTGATGTCGGCCTTCAGCTCCGCCTCGGTCGCGTACGGACCGTGCCTGATGTGGGTCTGGTTGCCCTCGCTGTCGAAGAACGCGGTCGCCGGGAAGCCCAGAGTCGCGCCCAGCGCCGTCGCGATCTCCTTGTCGGGGTCCGAGTAGCTCGGATAGGGGACCGGATTCGAATCGAGAAAGGTCGCGGCCGCGTCGGCGTCATCGTCGGAATCGACCCCGATGAACGCGACCTTGCGGCCGAGGTCGGCACCGGCCTGCTGAAAGTGGGGAAACTCGGCCCGACAGGGCCCGCACCAGGAGGCCCACACGTTGACCACCGAAGGAAATCCGTTCAGCTTCGCGAGCCGCTCTTCAAAAGCCGGCTTGCCACCGCCCAGCAACTGATTGCTCTGACGATGCAGGTTAGCCAGCGAGGCCGGTGACCCCTCCAGAGCCTGGGCGTAGTCGGGGGGCGGAGAGCCCGAACCATCCTCATTTCCGTCGCCGCAGGCAACGCCCGCGAAGGCGGCCGGAAGCAGCAGCCCGAGGGCCAAATATTTCCGAATCCGGGTGTGAGACGACCGCAACATGCCAGTAATGATTAAATACAGCTATTCGATCCGCTGTGTCGCGGATCACGGAGGTAGCCGGTGGCCGGCATGTTCTGTCGCCATCGGAGATCTTCATTCATCAATCCGTCCGGGCGGAACCTGATTCAGGGGTCTGGACTACCTGCGAAGGCTAATTGGCCACAAGTACAGCAACGCCCGCCAAAGAGGCGGTTCCTTCAGTAACAGACATCAAACGCGTCGAAGCTTTTGCGCATGAACCGCTCCTGCTCAACGGAGATGGACCCGAGTCCCTGGTCCCGGGCACGGCCCGCCGCCGGGCGCTCGATGCAGCCCTTGCCGAGATCGACGCCGGGGCTCAAGAGCCCTCGATCGAGTGGCGAAGGAACTTCTCCCTGCTGCTCGGCCTCGAGCGGCTGATCGGCCAGGAGCCACCCACCCTGCGTGACGGGGCCGAACTCAACCCCCACCAGATCGACGCCCTTTCCGGCACCCTGACCGAGCTGCTGGCCGAGCAGCAGGTCGCCGCATCCGGAGACGACGATGCCCTGGCCGGGATCGGGGCCGAAGAGGTAGAGACCGACGCCGGCGCTGACGCCGACGAGGAAGTTGACGAAGAGATCGGCGAGGAAGTCGACGAGGAGGTCGACGAAGAAGCGGACGAGGAAGGCGAAGAGGCCGAAGAGGAAGCGGCCGGGGAGACCGCCGCGGACGAGGACGAAGAACCTGTCGACTGGGTCGAGGAACCCGACGAAGAAGACGATGAGCCGGTCCCCGAGTCAGTAGCCGATGACCCCGGGGCCGAGCGCCGCTTCTGGTTCGAACACGCGACCGGAGCCGGCAAGACCGTTGCCGCGGTGGGCTTCATCGAAGCCACGCGAACCGGCGGCGTCCTGATCCTGACCCACCGCCGAAACCTGGTCGACCAGTTCATCGGCGAGATCTCGGACCGCGGTTACCGGGAGCGCCTCCGCCCGCCGCTGCTCGACGGCCGCGACGAAGCCGACGGCCCGGTCACGGTCGAGACCTACCAGTGGTTCGTGCGCAACTCCAAACGCATATCAAACGCCTACACCGTGGTCATTTGCGACGAGGCCCACACCGCGCTGGGGGAAAAGACGAGCGCCTGTATCCGCGCCTGGACCGGACCGATCTTCGTCGGCATGACCGCGACCGGGGCCCTGATCGCCCGCCACGTGGCGGACCTGTTCCCGACCCAGACTTCCCGCTTCGACCTTGCCCAGGCGGCCCGGCGCGGCGTGATCTCGCCGCTCCGCTGCCTGCGAATACCCCCGGGGCCCGGGGTGAGAACGATCGCCAAGGTCCCGCTGCGCAAGGGCGAGGTCGACCAGGACTTCGACCAGGAAGAGCTGGCCAAGCTGCTCGACCAGGCCCCGTTCAACCTGGCGATCGCCGACCTCTACAAGTCCCGCTTCCGCAAGGCCCCCGGCGTGCTCTATACGGCCGGGGTCCAGCACGCGAAGAATGTCGCCGCAGCCTTCCAGGAGATCGGGATCAACGCGCAGGCCGTCTCGGGCGAGACGCCCAAGCGCGAGTTGACCGAGACGCTGGCCGCGTTCGAACGGGGCGAGGTCGACGTGTTGTGCAACGCGATGCTGCTGGCCGAAGGCTGGAACTCGCCCCGGGCGACGATCTGCATGCATCTCGCCCCGACCGCCTCGAAGCGTGTCTACCAGCAGCGGGTCGGCCGGGTCACCCGCCGTGCCCCGGGCAAGGAGGCCGGGCTGGTGATCGACTTCGTCCACCCGGCCACCACCCATGACGAATCGATCGTCACCCTGCACAGCCTGCTCGACCGCGACGTCTACCGGGGCGGCGCGATCGTGGTCGGGCCTGTCCGCCGCGGCCGCGGCCGCAAGGTCAGGGTCGAGCGCCGGATCGTCCCGGTCTCGGACGACCCCCAGCGCCGGATCGAAGTGCTCGAACGGGACATCTGGCGGATCGCGGTCGAAAACCTCGACTACGCCGAACAGCACGTCTGGGCCGCCCTGGCCGGAGCCCGGGTGACCACCCAGGGCTGGCGCCGGGCCAAGGCGATGCTTCAGCACGACCGGACCAAAGACCTCCGCCGCCGCTACCTCCTGACCTGCGTCCAGCGTAACCGCAACGCCCAGCTCAGGGTGAAGGCGCTGGGCGAGATCGCCAACCTCAAAGATTCCGAAGCCTTCGACGACGCGATCGACATCGTCGGCACCTGGAGCCGTGAGGACAAGCGGGCGGGCACCAAGGTCCTGCTCCAGGCACTGGTCGACAAACGCATCGGCCGCCGCGACCAGGCCCAGGCCTGGGTCTGGCGCCTGGCCTCCTACACCCGCGAGCTCCACGAGGAGTACGCGGTCCAGCGATGGCCCGAAACCAAGCGGCTGCTCGGCCTGCTGGTCAACTCCGCCGGGCGCGCGCACGGCAAGAACGCCCGCCGCCTGGTCCAGTCGGCCCGCAAGCAGGACCGCCGGCTGGCGGTCTCAGTTCTGGCAGCCGCCGTCGCCCACACCCCGGAAGGCGAAGAGGTCCTCCGCGGCGCCCGCATGCGCATGGCCAGAAAGCCCTCGGCCGTCGCCCGCGAGCTGCTTCGCAACTTCCCCAAGGGCGGCAAGAAACGCCGCCGCAAAAAGAAGAAAAAGGGCAGGGGCGGCAACGACAACAGGGCGAACGCGGACCGGGAGAATGGCGCCGGCCCTGCAGACGGCGGTACCGAAACTGAAGCATCCG
>JAENXK010000120.1 GCA_016649615.1 Thermoleophilia bacterium | reverse complement strand
TTCGCCTCGAATACCGGCTCGAGTCCGGCCGGCACGGCGACCGTGGCGTACCCGGCACCGCTCCTGATCGCCGCCTCGGCGGCGAGGCAGACGGCCCCGGTCAGGCCCGGCGAACCGCCGACCACGGTGACCCGGCCCGAAGTGAACTTGGTTGAAGTGGCACCCCGGGACGGCAGGAGCCCCAGTACCTCCGGACGGATCGCGCCGGCTGCTTCACCGGCCGGCGCATCCGGCGGAATGCCGATGTCGGCGACTCTCACCGGGCCGGCAAGGTGCTTTCCGGGCGCGATCAGGTGGCCGACCTTCAGCCCGTGAAAAGTGACGGTGAGGTCGCCGGAAACTGCCGGCCCGGCTTCGCCCGTCGTCGCGTTCACCCCCGACGGCACATCGCAACAGACCAGTGGTGCTCCGGATCCGTTCATCGCCTCGATCGCCGCGTCGACCGGAGCCTTCGGCTTGCCCTCGAAGCCGGTGCCGAGTACCGCGTCGATCACCGCCCCGGAGCCGGAAAGTGCGTCATCGGCAAGGCTTCCGGCACCACTCTCCGCACCGGTCACAACCTCCATGGGGAGCCGCGCCAGGTTGGCCGCCGAGTCGGGGCTCAGCTGATCGGCCGGCCAGAGCAGCACGACCTCGGTTTCGTGGCCGGACTCGATCAGATGACGGGCCGCGACAAGGCCGTCGCCCCCGTTGTTTCCCTTGCCGCAGACCACGCGGACCGGGCCGGCCCCGGCGATTCCGGCAGTCTCATCGGCGAGGGCCCGACCGGCGCTTTCCATCAACTCCAGAGACGGTATTCCCGCCCGATCGATCGCCCAGCGGTCGGCCCGGCCCATCCCGGCCGCGTCGTACACCGGATCGAGCCAGGGCTCCAACTCAGGCGACCTCGGCGATCGCAACCGCGCCCGCCGTCTCGCGGTCATGGGTCAAGCTGACTCTCACTGACAGCCGGCGCTCGGACGCCGTGGCGGCCACCTCCCGGTGGAAACGGAATTCGGGTGGAGAGCCGGAGACGACTTCGATGTCTTTGAGCCGGACCCCCGGGGAGAGGCTCATCGCCTTGACCGCGGCTTCCTTTGCGGCGAAGCGGGCCGCCAGATGCCTGCCGGGCCGGCCTCTGGCCGTCGAGTACTCGAGTTCGGCCTCGGTGAACAACCGGTCAGCCAGACGGGGGTGCCGCTCCAGCGCCCGTTCGACCCTGGAAATCTCGACCAGATCGATTCCGAGACCGACGGTGGCCACGGAATCAGTTCCCCAGTCCGAGGTTGAACTCGAAGGTGCCGTCCTCGTCGCTTCCCCCCGCGCCGATGTACTCGAACTTGTTCATGACTTCGACTGCCTTGACCGCTTCCGGCTGCCTGCCGGCCGCGTCTCTGATCAGTTTTCCGAGGGCCGGGGGGTCGGCGAAGAGGTCGATCCCGTCGCCGGACAGCGAGCTGACTGCCGCCTGGTAGGCCTCGGAATCGGCCAGGGTCGAGTCGCCCCCGCCCAGGGCCTGCCGCGCCGCCCTGGCTCCGATCGCGACCACGAACCGGTCGCCCTTGATCGCGACGAACACCGGCCGGCCGGGCAGCTCGGGTGTCCTGACGCTGAAGCCGGTGACGTTGCCGGTCAACGGGCGCACCTGCGCATCTCCGGACTGGCTGATCAGGGTCGAGATCAGGGCCAGCGAATTCTCCAGCGGCTTCAGGTCAGACGAGGTGACGACCAGCGCCCCCCCGAGTGAATCAACCGAGTTGCCGCTGACGAACATGCCCGCCGTCTCCAGCGAGTCGATCAGCGCGTTCAGGTCCACGCCGCTGCCGGACGCCTCGTCGATCATCTTCTGGAGCTCACCCGGCTTGAGCGCCCCTTCGATCCCCTGCTCGTCGACCGCGTCGATGATCTTTCTCAGGTTGGCGCCCACGCCGTCTGATCCGGTCGCGAAAACGGTGTCGGCCGGGAAGGTCTCGATCAGGGCTCCGGGATCTCCGTTGACGAACTCGCTGCCGGCGTTGGATACCCCCTGGAGCGAAATCTCGTTGTCTCCGGGTATGAGGCTGAGCAGTACCCCGGTGTTCTGCGGGTCGATTCCGAGGGCTTCGTAGACCGGGTCTGCGCCGGACCCGGTCTCGCCTCCGGAATCGCCGGCGGCACCCGAGCCGGACTCATCGGTCGTCCCCGATCCGGAAACAGCGTCGACAACCGGTGCGCTGGTCGCAAACAGGTTGGCCAGACTGCCGTCGGCGGCCTTGTCGGCCAAGTCGGAAAAGGCGTCGGTGTCAGCCAGCGAGTCGCCGCCGTGGGCATCGATCATCGACTCGAAGCCGGCGACCGAGTCCGCCGCGATCAGCAGGTCGTCGCTCACCCCGAGAACGCTGCTGCCGCTATCGCTGACCGTGTAAGCGGTCCCTTCGTACTCGCCCTTCGTGGAGTCACTTCGCCCGGCCGCGTCCTTGTCGACATAGCTCTGGGCGGCATCGGAGTCAGTCGTTTCGACCACCAGTTTAACCTCGGTGGAATCGGTTTTCCCCTCGCCGGACGAATCAAGCGAGCCGGTGTCGGACACCATCTCGAGCGGATTCCCGGTCGAGTATCCGCTCAGGTCGGCGGTCACCGCAAGCGCCGCCGACTCGCCCAGCCAGGGTTCGACGTCGGTCTCGAAGTCGATATCCGATTCACCCGAGTCGTCGAGCAACGTGGTCAGTGAATCGCCCAGCGACTCCCCGGCCAGCTTGTTCGAGATCTGATCGACGTTGTCGGCCAACTCTCCCTCCGGCTTGATCGCACCTTCGATATAGACCACCGAGTCGGCCGGCATCCAGGAGGCCAGTTCCGAAGTCGCGGAGTCGCCGTCCCCGCCACAGGAGGAGATCGCGACCGAACAAAAGAACAGGGCCGCGACGGGAGCGACGATTGACAAGACCCTGGGGCGCCTCACGAGTTCGATCATGTGGCGGCATCCTAGCGCCTTCCAGCGCGAGTCCCGGACCGATTCCGGCCGATCTTTCGAGCGATCCAGCCGGGCCTCCGGCCGCCCGGCTCCCCTATTCGACCGTAACCGTTTTGGCCAGGTTGCGCGGCTGGTCCACGTTGAGTCCGTTCAGCCGGGCCACGTGGTAAGCCAGCAGCTGGAGCGGAAGGATCGCCAGTAACGGCTGCAGAACCCAGTCGGTCCTGGGGACCAGGATCGTTTCCTCGGCGACCTTCTGGACCCGGCTGTCGCCCTCGGTCGCGACCGCGATCGTATCGGCGCCCCGGGCCCGGACCTCTTCGATGTTGGAGAGGACCTTGTCGAGGATCGGGCTGTCGGTGGCCACGCAGACGACCGGAGTCGATTCATCCAGCAGGGCGATCGGGCCGTGCTTCATCTCGCCCGCCGCGTAGGCGTCGGTCGGTATGTAGGAGACCTCTTTCAGTTTGAGCGCGCCCTCGAGGCAGACCGGCAAACCGATGTGGCGGCCGAGATAGAGGAAGAACTTCTGATCCTTGTGACGCTCCGCTACCGCCAGAACCCGCTTCGATTCAGCATCGATCGTCCGCTCCATCTTTTCCGGGATCTGTCTCAAGTCGGTCACCAGGTCGACGATCTCCTGCCGGGGAAGGGTCTGGCGTAGCTCGGCCAGCCTCAGCGCGAACAGATACATCGCCGCAACCTGGGCGACGAAGGTCTTGGTTGCGGCAACCCCGATCTCGAGTCCGGCCCTTGTGTAGAGCACGGCGTCACTGTCGCGGGTGGCCTGGCTGCCCATGATGTTGGTCACCGCCAGAACTGTCGCGCCGGCGTCGCGGGCCAGCCGCATCGCGGCCAGGGTGTCGGCGGTCTCCCCGGACTGAGTGATGCCGATGACCAGATCGCCGGGCCCGATGACCGGGTCCCGATACCGGTATTCCGAGGCGATGTCCATTTCGACGGGGACCCGCGCCCAGCGCTCGATCGCGTACCGGCCGACCAGACCGGCGTGATACGAAGTTCCGCAGGCGACGATGATGATGCGCCTGACCCCGGCGAGAAACTCGTCTGAAAGGTCGACGTCGGAAAGATCGACCCCGTCCGAATGGGGCAGGCGGTCGAGGATCGTTTCCGCTATCGCCTCGGGCTGCTCATGGATCTCCTTCATCATGAAGGTGTCGTATCCGCCTTTTTCGGCCGCCTCCTCGTCCCAGGTGACCTCTTCCGGTTCCCGTGGCACCGGCCGGCCGTCGGCCGTCTCGACCGTGACCGAGTCGGCGGTCACGGTCACCAGCTCGTCGTTTTCGATGCTCATGAT
The DNA here is from genome assembly GCA_016649615.1 of Thermoleophilia bacterium. Taxonomy (GTDB): domain Bacteria; phylum Actinomycetota; class Thermoleophilia; order Solirubrobacterales; family 70-9; genus 67-14. The sequence goes on along the minus strand of JAENXK010000120.1, from coordinate 1,488 downwards.
CTGCCGGGTCTCGGCCATGAACGCCGGGATCGCGGACGCGATGAAGTTCTCCGTCTCACCGAGTCCGACCACCAGCGGTATTTCCTTGCGGGCACCGACCAGTACTCCGGGGGCGGCCGAATGCATGGCCACAAACGAATAGTGACCCCTCAACTGGTGGAAAGCTGCCCGGGCGGCCGCGGTCAGATCGCCCTTGAATTCACGGGCGATCAGATGGGCCAGGACCTCGGCGTCGGTCTCCGAGCTGAACTCGCTGCCGCCGGCTTCGAGCTCCTCGCGCAGATCGGCGTGGTTTTCGACAATCCCGTTGAGCGCGATCTGAACCTCTCCGGTTCCGTCGGAATGAGGGTGGGCGTTGGCTTCGGTGACCCGCCCGTGGGTCGCCCACCGGGTGTGAGCGATCCCGGTGAACTTCCCGTTCTCATCCGGCGTTTCAGCCAGCCCGGAAAGTTCGGTCTCCTCAAGCGCCATGCGGAGCTTGGCCAGATTGCCTACCGCCCTGACCTTTTCCACCCCGTCAGGGATCAGCAATGCCACCCCGGCCGAGTCGTAGCCGCGGTACTCGAGCTTCTCGAGACCGGCAACCAGGATCTCCTCGCAGGGACGGGTGCCGACGTATCCGATTATTCCGCACATGAGTTGGCGTAAGGCTACGCGGTCAGCCGAGCTCGGAACGGACAAGGTCCGCCAGCCCGGTGCAGATCCGCTCGGCATCTTCTGCCGTCGGCGCCTCGACCATGACCCTGACTAGCGGTTCGGTTCCCGAGGCCCGCAGCAGCACCCTGCCTTTCCCCGCCAGGGCCGCGTCGGCCTGCCGGACGGCGTCCTGGACGGCGGTGGCGCCGTCGATCGCACCGCGGTCGGCCACGGTCACGTTGATCAGGACCTGGGGAAGCTTTTTCATCACGGTCGCTTCGGCCAGCTCGCGTCCCCCGAGGGATGCCAGCAACATCAGCGCGGCCGCGATCCCGTCGCCGGTCGGCGCGTAGTCGGTCGAGATGATGTGGCCTGACTGCTCGCCACCGAGCTCCCAGCCCTTTTCGCGGAGAGCCTCAAGCACGTAGCGGTCCCCGACCTTGGTTACTTCGATCGCTACCCCGGCTCCGTTCATCGCCTGGTGGAAACCGTAGTTGCTCATCACTGTGACCACGGCCCCGCCGTTCAGCCGGCCTGCCGCGTGGCGCTCCGTTGCGATCACGGCGATCATTTCGTCGCCGTCGTAAAGCCGGCCCGAACCATCTACCGCGAGCACCCGGTCTCCATCGCCATCGAACGCGAAGCCCAGTGTCGCCTCGGACCCGGCTATGTGGGCTGCCAGCAGCCCGGTCGATGTCGAGCCGCAGTCCTGGTTGATGTTGCGGCCGTCGGGCTCGTTGGCGAGCAACTCGACCTCTGCCCCCAGCCGGGTGAAGATCTCCCCGGCCACCCGGTAAGTCGACCCGTTGGCGCAGTCGAGAGCGATCCTGAGTCCTGAGAGATCGAGCCGGA
>JAENXK010000031.1 GCA_016649615.1 Thermoleophilia bacterium | reverse complement strand
CTCGGGTGACCGGTGGCGTTGCCCAGGTTGAGCAGTCGGCCTTCGGATAGGACGATGACCGAGTGGCCGTCGGGGAACTGCCATTCGTGAACCTGGGGCTTGATCTCGATTCGCTTGACCCCTCCCACCGACTCGAGCCCGGCGATGTCGATTTCGTTGTCGAAGTGACCGATGTTGCCGACGATCGCCTGGTGCTTCATCTGGCCCATATCGCCGGCGGTGATGATGTCCTTGTTGCCGGTCGCGGTGATGAAGATGTCGGCCGAGCCGACCACGTCATCGAGCCGCCTGACCTCATACCCCTGCATCGAGGCCTGCAGGGCGCAGATCGGGTCTACTTCGGTGACGATCACCCGGGCACCCTGTCCGCGCAGTGATTCGCCACACCCCTTGCCGACGTCACCGAAGCCACAGATCACCGCCGTCTTGCCGGCGATCATCACGTCGGTCGCCCGGTTGATCCCGTCGACCAGCGAGTGACGGCAGCCATAGAGGTTGTCGAACTTGGACTTGGTTACCGAGTCGTTGACGTTGATCGCGGCAAAGAGCAGTTCGCCCTTTTCTTTCATCTCGTAAAGACGGTGCACGCCGGTGGTGGTTTCTTCGGTGACGCCCATGACGCCACCGGCCAGATCGGTCCACTTGGCCGGGTTGGCGACCAGGGAGTCGGTGAGGGTCTGGAGTACCACCCGGAACTCTTCCGAGTCGGCTCCGGCGGGGTCCGGTACCGCTCCGGCCTTTTCGAACTCGACACCTTTGTGAATCAGCAGGGTGGCGTCACCGCCGTCGTCGAGCAGCATGTTCGGCCCGCTGGAGCCATCGGCTCCCGGTTCCGGCCAGGTCAGCGCCTGCTCGGTGCACCACCAGTACTCCTCCAGGGTCTCCCCTTTCCAGGCAAAGACCGGCACGCCTTTCGGATTCTCGGGCGAGCCGTCCGGCCCGACTGCGACCGCGGCAGCCGCGTGGTCCTGCGTAGAGAAGATGTTGCAGCTGGCCCAGCGGATCTCAGCCCCGAGCGCTACCAGGGTCTCGATCAGAACCGCCGTCTGGACGGTCATGTGAAGCGAACCCGTGATGCGGGCTCCGGCAAGCGGCTTCGATTCGGCGAATTCGCGCCGCGTGGCCATCAGGCCCGGCATCTCATGCTCGGCCAGGCGGATCTCGTTGCGGCCGTATTCGGCCTGGCTCAGATCGGCAACTTTGAAATCGAGGGCGGTGCTTGCGGTGGCTAAAGTCATGCGGGGTCGTTTCTCCTTCAGTTCGGGGCCAGTCACGCTACCATTGAAGGTGATTATGGGCTCTTCAGAACGTACCTCCAAGCTCGCTGCCTCGCCGGATCTCTTCGAGAACGGCCTTCTCAACTTCTTCTCGCGGGTCCACCCCTCGGTGCCGGCGCTGATCTTCACCCCGGTCATAGCCGCGATGTTCTGGCTGGCTGCCGAACAGGGCTCGAGCGGCCTGGCGATCATCGGCCTGGCCGTCGCCGGAATCGCGATCTGGACCTTTTCCGAGTACTGGCTCCACCGGCTGCTCTTCCACTGGCAGCCGAAATTCAGGGGCGGCGACCAGCTCAACTTCATCATCCACGGGGTCCACCACGATCACCCGAACGACGCGATGCGCCTGGTCATGCCGCCGGCGGCCTCGATCCCGCTGGCCGCGATCTTTTTCGGCGCTTTCGTACTGGTCTTCGGTACCCCGGCCGGCTACCCGGCCTTCGCCGGATTCCTGATCGGCTACCTGATCTACGACTACACCCACTACGCCGTTCATCACTTCACACCCAGGGGTTCCATCGGCAAGAACGTGCGTGAGCATCACATGCGCCACCACTTTCAGGACCACCACTACGGCTATGGAGTCTCCACTCCGCTGTGGGACTACGTATTCCGCACGGTGCCCCGCTCGAGGAAGAGCGAGCGGGCCTGAACCTGCCGGGCCGGCAACCGGTCAGCCGACCGGGGTAACCGGATCACGACCGGCCAGCACCTCGACGATGTTGCGTGCCACCAGCTCGGCCATGCGATCGCGGGCCCGGAAGGTCGCCGACCCGATGTGCGGGGTGAGCGTGGTCCGCGGGGCATCCAGGAGTTCCGGGGGAACCTCGGGCTCGCCCTCGTAGACGTCGAGTCCCGCCGCGCCGAGCCGGCCTTCAGCCAGGGCCGCGGCCACAGCCGATGAATCGACCAGGGCACCCCGTCCGGTATTGACCAGAACTGCGGAAGGTTTCATCAGGCGAATCGTCTCCCGGTTGATCGTATGCCGGGTTTCATCGTTGGCCGAAAGATGGAGGCTGACCACGTCCGCCTCTGCCAGGAGCTGATTCAGTCCGACCCTGCGCGCGCCCAGCTCGACCTCGACCTCTTCCCTGGCCCGGCGTGATGTGTAGAGGTATTCGACTCCGAAGCCGCGCAACATCTCGGCGTATCGCCGTCCGATCCTGCCCATGCCGACCACACCCACCGTTGATCCGGTCAGCTCGAAACCCCGGTACGCGGCGGGGTCCCATCCCGACCACTCGCCCGCGCGGAGGCTTCGCTCGGCCGCCGGAACGTCGCGCGCGGCAGCGAGTGTGAGTGCCACTGCGAGCTCCGCGGTGGCGTCGGTGAGTACGTCGGGAGTGTTGGTGACGACCACGCCCCGCTCGGCGCAGGCATCGAGATCCACGTTGTCGTACCCGACCGCGAAGTTCGCGACCAGCTTGAGATCGCTCCCGGCCGAATCGAGCAGGTCCGCACCTACCGGGACCGTGGGGTCAGCCACGATCGCGTCGGCGCCCCTGACCAGATTCAGCCAGTCCTCCGGAGTGGACCCGAGGCCGCCGAGGCAGACCTCGTTCTGCTCGCCCAACAGGTCGAGTCCGGCCTGAAGCAACTCTCTCAGTATGACTATCCGCTGTTTTCTGCTCACACACTGTCTCCGTTACAGTAAGTTCAAGAGGAATAGTCCGCTGTAACTCCCAGTGAACAAACCACCTTGTCAGACAAGGTAAACGAACAAGCGAAAGGTAATTGTGCCTTACAATACGGACGCTATTAGAAGGCTGGTCGAAGACCGACTGGCAGAGCTCGACGAGGAGCGTCATCAGCTGCAGGAGGCTCTCAAGGATCTGACCGAGAGGCTGACCGGCAAGGTGACCGGCAAAGAGCACGTCAGCCGGTCAAAGAAATCCGGTCGCGGTCGCGGAGGCAAGAAGAGCTCTGGCAAAAGCTCAGGCAGCAAGCCCCGCGGCGGGCAGCGCGGTCGCAAGGGCGGAACCAGGGCCGAACAGGCTGAGAAGATAGTGGCGAAAACCCCCGGGGTCACGGCCAGGGAAATCGCCGATTCGCTCAAGATCAAGCCGAACTACGTTTACCGGGTCATGGGCGATCTGGTCAAGCAGGGCCAAGTCACCAAGAAGGGCACCGGCTACTACCCGGCGGACAGCAAGTAGGCAGAAGAACGCAAGTGTGAAGGCGGGCCGCGGAGCAACCTCGGCCCGCCCCTCGCTCGTTCATCACCGGGACCGGCGGGATCGGCCCTCGGTCGGCTTCTCTGTCCTCGACCGGCCTGACTGCGCCGGTCTCAGATCAGACCGAGCTCGGAGACCGCCTGTCGCTCTTCGGAAAGCTCGGCCGTGGAGGCGTCGATCTTCTCGCGGGAGAAATCATCTATGTCGAGTCCCTGGACGATTTCGTACTCACCGTTTCTGCAGGTGACCGGGAAACTGGAGATGATGCCCTCGGGCACTCCGTACGACCCGTCGGACGGGATCGACATCGAGGTCCAGTCGCCCTCGGGTGTCCCGTTGACCCATGTGTGTATGTGATCGATCGCCGCGTTGGCCGCCGAAGCCGCGCTTGAGGCACCACGCGCCTCGATGATCGCGGCGCCCCGCTTGGCCACCCGGGGGATGAACTCGTCCCTGATCCAGACTTCGTCGTCGACCGTGTCCCAGGCGCTTTCTCCGTTGACCCTGGCGTGGACCAGATCCGGGTACTGGGTCGAGGAATGGTTGCCCCAGACGGTCATGTTGGTGATTGTCTCGACTCCTACTCCGAGCTTGCTCGCGAGCTGGGCGATCGCCCGGTTGTGGTCGAGGCGGGTCATCGCGGTAAAGCGCCCCATCGGTACGTCCGGGGCTGCCGAAGCGGCTATCAGGGCGTTGGTGTTGGCCGGGTTACCGACCACCAGGACCCTCACGTCATCGGCGGCGCCGGCGTTGATCGCCTCACCCTGGGGCTTGAAGATGCCGCCGTTCGCCTCGAGCAGGTCGGCACGCTCCATGCCCGGCCCGCGGGGGCGGGCACCGACCAGAAGGCCGATGTTGACCCCGTCAAAAGCCTGCTTGGGGTCATCCGAGATGCTGATCCCCTGAAGCAGCGGAAAGGCGCAGTCATCCAGCTCCATCGCGGTACCTTCGGCCGCCCTGACCGCTGGCGGGATTTCAAGCAGGCTCAGGTGAACCTTTGTGTCGGGACCGAGCATCTGTCCGGAAGCGATCCGGAAGAGCAGGGCGTAGCCGATCTGGCCGGCAGCGCCGGTAACTGTGACTTTTACTGGGGAACTCAATGTCTTATCTCCTTGGTATTGGTGCGGTGGCACTCAGGCCATCGCCTGCTGAAGGTTCTCGTCGATTGATGCCAGGAACTCCTGGGTGGTCTGGTGTTCCTGATCCGGCCCGATAAGGAGGGCCAGGTCCTTGGTCATCTTGCCGCTCTCGACCGTCTCGATGCAGACCCGCTCGAGCGTTTCGGCGAATGTGGACACTTCCGGTGTCTCGTCCATCCGGCCGCGGGCCGCCAGTCCGCGGGTCCAGGCGAAGATCGAGGCGATCGGGTTGGTCGAAGTCGGTTTGCCCTGCTGGTGCTGGCGGTAGTGACGGGTCACCGTACCGTGGGCCGCCTCGGCCTCCACCGTCTTGCCGTCGGGACTCATCAGGACCGAAGTCATCAGACCGAGCGAGCCGAAGCCCTGGGCGACCGTGTCCGACTGGACATCACCGTCGTAGTTCTTGCAGGCCCACACGTAGCCCCCCTCCCACTTCATCGCTGCGGCGACCATGTCGTCGATCAGGCGATGTTCGTAGGTGATCCCGGCCGCCTCGAATTCCTCCTTGAACTCGGCCTGGTAAACCTCCTCAAACAGGTCCTTGAACCGGCCGTCGTACTTCTTCAGGATCGTATTCTTGGTCGACAGGTAGACCGGGTATCCGCGTTCGAGCCCGTAGCGCATCGAGGCCCGGGCGAAGTCGCGGATCGAGTCATCCAGGTTGTACATGCCCATGGCGACACCGCCGTCCGGGAAGTCATATATCTCGAGCTCGACCGGCTCCGAGCCGTCTTTGGGGAAATAGGTCATGGTCAATTCACCCGGGCCGGGGATGACCATTTCGGTGGCCCGGTACTGGTCGCCGAAAGCGTGGCGGCCGATCACGATCGGCTTGGTCCAGCCCGGCACCAGCCGCGGCACGTTCGAGATCACGATCGGCTCACGGAAGATGACTCCGCCGAGGATGTTGCGGATCGTGCCGTTCGGCGAGCGGTACATCTCCCTGAGGCCAAATTCCTCGACCCGTGCCTCGTCCGGGGTGATCGTGGCACATTTGACCCCTACCCCGTATTCCTTGATCGCGTTCGCGGCGTCGACCGTGATCTGGTCGTCGGTCTCGTGGCGACTCATGATGCCGAGGTCGTAGTACTTGAGATCGATGTCCAGGTGGGGAAGGATCAGCTGTTCCTTGATGAACGACCAGATGATCCTGGTCATCTCATCGCCGTCAAGCTCGACTATCGGATTGGCGACTCTGATCTTCGACACAGCGGCTTTCCCCTTCACTGAATTGACCCGCGGGTTGCTTTTCTACGACGCCCGATGCTATAGGCCGGAAGGTGATCCGGCCTGTGCGATCATTCAGCCAATGACTGAGACCCACGAAGTGTTCAACCAGTCAGCCCCGCTCGAGGACGTGAACCTTTTCGAGATCGACCTCCCCCTGCGGGAAGCGCTGAACCGGGAAGGCGGCGAGTGGGCCCGCGACCGGGTGACCGCTCTGGGCGGGATCTGCGGATCGGCCGAGGTGCAGCGCTGGGGCCGCGAGGCGAATGAGTTCCCGCCCCGACTCAAGACCCACGATCGGTTCGGCCACCGGATCGACGAGGTCGAATTCCACCCGGCCTGGCACCAGCTGATGGATCTGGCTGTCTCCCACGACATCCACGGTCTGCCCTGGCGTCGGCCCGAGCCGGGGGCCAACGTTGCCCGGGCCGCCCTGTTCACGCAGTTGAGCCAGGCCGAGGCCGGTGTCGGTTGCCCTATTTCGATGACCTTCTCGGTAATTCCGGCGCTCCGGGCCCAGCCTGACGTCGCGGCCGAGTGGGAACCACGGTTTCTCTCGCTCGAATACGACGGCGAGCTCCGCCCAGTTACGGAGAAGCCGGGCGCCCTGGCCGGCATGGCGATGACCGAGAAGCAGGGCGGCTCCGACGTCCGGGCCAACACGACCCGGGCGGTCCCGCTCAACGGTGGCGGACCCGGCAACGAATACGAGATAACCGGCCACAAGTGGTTCTGCTCGGCCCCGATGTGCGACGCCTTCCTCGTCCTCGCCCAGACTGATTCCGGGATCACCTGCTTTCTGATGCCCCGCTTCACCCCGGACGGCACCCGCAACCGGTTCCATATCCAGCGCCTCAAGGACAAGCTCGGCAACCGCTCGAACGCCTCATCCGAGATCGAGTTCCGGGGGGCGTGGGCCCGCATGGTCGGCGAAGAGGGACACGGCGTGCAGACGATCATCGAGATGGTCGGCCACACCCGGCTTGACTGCGCGATCGGATCAAGTGCCGGGATGCGGCAAGGAGTCGCGCAGGCGATCCACCACGCCTCCAATCGCTCGGCCTTCGGGGCCAGGCTGATCGACCAGCCGCTGATGCGCAACGTTCTGGCCGACCTCAGCATCGAGTCCGAAGCGGCCACAGCGTCGATGATGCGGCTGGCCCGCATATACGACGATGCCGCCTCCGGCGACGAGAAGTCTCAATTGCTCAAGCGGATCGCCACCCCGGTGCTCAAATACTGGATCTGCAAGCGCGCCCCGGCCCACGCGGTCGAATCCCTTGAGTGCCTGGGCGGCAACGGCTACGCCGAGGAGTCCGGAATGCCCAGGCTCTTCCGGGAAAGTCCGCTGATGTCGATCTGGGAGGGCTCGGGCAACGTCCAGTGCCTCGACGCCCTGCGGGCGATGGTCAAGAGCCCCGACTCGACCGAGGCCCTGTTCGAGGAGATCGGCGAGGCCTCGGGGGGCGATGCCCGCCTCGACGCCTTCACCGACCGCGTTCGCGAGGAAGTCACGAGCTCACCCGAGACCCTCGAGGTCCGGGCCCGCCGGGTGATCGAAGGGCTGGCGCTCGCCTTCCAGGGCTCGCTGCTGGTCCGCCACGGTGACCCCGCGGTCGCCGACGCCTTCTGCGCATCCCGCCTTGACGGCAACCGGGGCGGGGCCTTCGGGACCCTCCCCCCGGGACTCGACTACGGCTCGATCATCGACCGCAGCGCCCCGTTGGCCTGACCGCCGGACCCCATGGCCTGACCGCCGGACCCCATGGCCTGACCTGACGGCCGGACCCCCACCGGCCCCTGACCCGGTCGCACCCGGCGGTCAACTTCACCCGGCGGTTAACTCCAGGAGCGTGGAGCCGGCCATTCCGCGGCCAGCCTGCGGGTCATCGCCTCGCTCAACCGGATCGCTTCGCCGACCGTTTCGAAATCCACGTTCTCGGAGATGTCGTTCGGCCAGTGGTAGTTGGCCGGCTGCATCTGCTCGGTGCAGGAACAGATCGAGACGGTCGGATAGCCGGCTGCCAGGGCCTCGAGGCCGTCGGTGCCGTTCCTGATCCGGAGATCGGGCAGGAGCGCGATCCCGAGATCGGCGGCCACCGCATCAGCACAGGCCAGAGCCTCAACCGGGTACTCATACATCTTCAGAAAGCCCTCGCCCCGCAGAACCGTGAGGAAGGGTGAGCCGACCGTATCGAGGTTGATGAAGAAGGTCGATTCCCGGGGCAGCGACTCGAAATGGCGCTCGCCGAAGGCCTTCATCCCTTCGCTGAACGACTCCTCGGAGCCGGTCGACAGAAGGATCACCCTGATGCCGTCGGGAGGGTCTTCCAGGAAGATCCGGGCGAGCTCGATCAGGGCGATCACGGCCGTGCCGTTGTCGTTCGCCCCGGGCACCACGTTGCGCATCCCGATGTCGGCCATGGCCGCGGTCGACCCGGCCGAGAGGGCGGCCGCCGCGACCGCCAGCCGGCGGCTACCGGTAATTCCGGCCAGCACAGCCAGAAGCGGGCCGCCGATCACCGGAGCCATCAGCATCGGGCTCGTGTTGATGTGCCGAAAGATCCCGGTCCGCGAGACCAGGTCGGGGATCCCGGGGTGGAAGACAAACCCGCTGTGGGCGGCGTCATGATGACTCACCAGGACCACGGTCCTCGCGGCCGCGGGATCACCGAGTTCGCAGACGACGTTGTGGGTCTTCTTTTTGGGAAGGAGCCGCCTCAGCCGGCGTTTGCGCGGAGGGAAGTCCCCGGCGATTGCGGCCGCCCCGGCGGCGCCGAGCAGGACGCCGAGGCCCCGGCCACCCCACTTCCCGCGCCCACACCTGCCGGCGCCGAGCGCCGCGATGCTTCCGGCCAGCCCCGCCAGGGTCCCGATCCCGATCGGCCACCAGTAGGTGCCGTGGGCCGACTCGGTCTCGATCCTGGCCGGTGCTCCGAGTTCCCCGAGCTGCCCGACCATCCATTCAGCCGCCCGGAGCTCTCCCTCCGACGCGGACGCGCGCTCGATCTGCTCGAGTTCCCCGAGCCGCCTCCGCATTTCCGATGTCATCGAGCCGGGCAAGAGGCGGCACTATACGGGTCACCGGCCGGCGATCCGGGCCTCCGCGGCCCGAGCCGGGTCCCACCCGGTCGCCCGCCCGGTGCAGCCGGTCCCGACCGCCCCGTACGATGGGGACCATGTTCGGCGGCGGCAATACGATCACGCTCTTCCGCATCCGGGGAATCCGGATCGCCGTGGACTGGTCCTGGTTTCTGATCCTCTTCCTGGTCATCTTCTGGCTCTCGGACTTCTACGGCGACCTGCTCGGCCAGCCGGGTTCTTCGACCGAGCCCTACCTGCTCGCTGTCGCCAGCGCGGCCGGATTCTTCGGATCGATCGTCCTGCACGAGCTCGGCCACGCGTTCGTGGCCATGCGCAACGGGATCGGGATCACCACGATCCGGCTCTGGATCTTCGGCGGCGTGGCCCAGATGGACCGTGAGTCCGACAGTCCGGGAGTCGAGTTCAGGGTGGCGGCCGGAGGGCCACTGGTCACCGCCGCCATCGCCGCGATCCTGATCGCGATCGGGCTCATCTCGGTAGGCGGCTCGGCCTTCCAGGACGCGATCCAGCTACAGGTGTCGGCTGACGCCAACGGGCTGATCGCCATGGTCGCATGGCTTGCCGCGGTCAACCTGATTGTTCTCGCCTTCAACCTGCTGCCTGCTTTCCCCATGGACGGCGGCCGGATCGCCCGCGCCATCGCCTGGAAGATCACCGGCAAACGAAGTGCCGCAACCCGGTTCGCGGCCGGGCTGGGCCGGGTATTCGGCTTCATCTTCATCGCGGTCGGGATCTTCATCGCCTTCAACGGCTATGTCTTCAGCGGGGTCTGGCTGGCGTTGATCGGGTTTCTGGTCAACGGTTCCGCCAGGGCGGCGACCATGCAGACCTCGGTCACCAGCCGGCTCGAGGGAGTGCGGGTCGGTGACGTGATGGACAACAGTCCGGTCGCCATTCCGGGCAGCATCACGATCGAGAAGGCGCTGGAGGAATACTTCCTGCGCTACCAGTGGTCCTGGTTTCCGGTGGTCGACGACCAGGAGCGTTTTCTGGGCATGATCGTCCGCGACCGGATCGACCAGGTGCCCGAGATCGAGCGCCTCAGCACCGTCGTCTCGGATCACCTCGAAGAGCAGAGCCGGGCCTTTCACATCAGCCAGGAGGCCCTGCTTGAAAGCCTTCTGGGCAATTCCGACATGCGCCGGTTCGGAGCCCTGATGGTGACCGACGGGGGCGGGCGGCTGGCCGGAGTGATCACGGTCGAACAACTCGGCCGCGCCCTGAAGCCGCAATAGAACTCGGTCGCCCCCCGAAGCCGTAATAATCGGCTTCTGGCAATCGCGATCAGCACATTCTTCATCGCCGTCGTATTCATTGCGAGCGAGCGGATTCACCGAACCAAGGTCGCGTTGCTGGGCGCCGCGATCGTGGTCCTTTTCGTCGGCGAGTTCTCCGAGGACTCGGCGATCGCGGCAATCAAGTTCCCGACTCTGGGATTGCTCGCCGGGATGATGGTGCTGGTTTACATCACCAAGCAGAGCGGAATCTTCGACTACCTGGCGATCAGGGCCGGCCAGATATCCCGCGGCAAACCGTTCGCTCTGGTGGTGATGATGGCCGGAACGGTGGCGATCCTCTCCGGCTTCCTCGACAACCTGACCACGATCCTCCTGGTCGTCCCGATCACCTTCCTGCTGGCCGACACCCTCGACATCAATCCGATGCCCCTGCTGATGATCGAACTGATGGCGGCCAATATCGGCGGCGCCGCGACCCTGATCGGTGACCCTCCGAACATTCTGATCGGCAACGCCGCAGGGTTGACCTTCAACGACTTCCTGGTCAACAACGCTCCCGGTGTGGTGGTGATCCTGATCGTGATAACTGTGGGCCTCTACTTCTACTACCGGGATCAGATAAAGGTCAAGGAGGAAAACCGGCGGTATGTCGACCAGTTGGATGCCGTGGCATCGATCACCGACCGCAAGGAGCTGAGGCGCACGCTCCCGGTCCTGATCGGCACGATCCTGGCCTTCTTCTTCCACGACTACCTCCACATCGAGCCGGCGACGGTGGCGATGACCGGGGCCGCGGTCGGCCTGATGGTCACCCGGATTTCGATTGAAGACGCATTCGCCAACCTCGAGTGGACCACGATCTTCTTTTTCATCGGCCTGTTCGTGATGGTCGGGGGGCTCGAGGCGACCGGTGCGGTCGGCCACGTCGCCGACGGCATCCGGGCCGTCACCGACGGCAATCGCGACGCCGAGCTGGTCGGGATCATCTGGACCTCAGCAGTGATCGGCGGGATCATCGACAACATCCCGCTGACCGCGGCGATGATTCCGGTCGTCTCCGACATCAAGGGGACCAGCGGTGATGACGCCTACTGGTGGGCGCTCTCGCTCGGGGCCTGCTTCGGGGGCAATCTGACCCTGGTCTCGGCGGCGTCAAATGTCGCAGCTTCCGGCGTCGCGGAAAAGTCAGGGCGTCCGATTGGATTCCTCTTCTTTCTGAAGGTCGGCCTGCCGGTGACCCTGCTCTCAACCGCGATGGCAACCGCGTACATTCTCCTGCGCTACTGAATCCGCGATGAGACGACTCCCAGACAAGCTAGGTTCTTCGAGGTGAGGTCTTGGCCGACAACATAGTCAGATCGGTAATCCAGGAGGTCCGCCCGCTTTCGGCTTCGGACCCGGTCGGCTACGCGGCGAGGAAGGTGGTCGAGTCGGGCCTGCCCGCCCTGCCGGCGGTCGACCGCGACGGGATCTACGCCGGGCTGTTCGGCGAGCGTGAATTCATGTCGGCGGTCTTTCCCGGCTACGTCGGCACACTGATGTCGGCCCGGATGATCAGGCGTTCTCTGGACGAGACGATCGAACGGAGGATCGAAAGCCAGGAAGAACCGATCGCCGCCTACCTGACCACCGATCCGGTCCTGGTCGAAGACGACTACGCCGACACCCAGCTGGCCGAGACCTTCCTCCACCACCGGGTGATGGTGGTTCCGATCGCCACCGAGGGACGAGTCCACGCCGTGGTTCCCCGCAGCGAGTTCTTCCAGGCCCTCTACTACCGGATCGCGAACCTGGCCGAGGACTACGGGGACTGAGCCGGCCGGGGCCGGCGACGCCTACGGTCAGGCCCGGTTGCCGAGCCAGCCGTTTTCGGCCAGCAACTCGGCCACCTGAACGGCGTTGGTGGCGGCGCCCTTGCGCAGGTTGTCGCCGACCAGCCAGAGGTTGAGGCAGCGCTCGTGGCCCGGATCCCGGCGGATCCGGCCGACCAGCACCTCGTCGATCCCGGCGGCGTCGATCGCCATCGGGTAGATCCCCTCGGCCGGGCTGTCGGAAACGGTGATCCCTTCGGCAGCGGCGAGCAGTTGCCGGCAGTCGTCGGGACTCAGGTCTTCGGTTGTCTGGATATTGAGCGACTCCGAGTGGCCGCTGACCACCGGCACCCGGGCGCAGGTCGCCGAGATCCCGACCTGCTCGTCGAGGCCGAGGATCTTGCGGCTCTCGGCCATCACCTTGCGTTCCTCGGTGGTGTAGTCGTCACCGTCCTTGAACGACTCGACCTGGGGCAGAACGTTGAAGGCGATCTGATGTGGATAAACGTCAGGGGCGGCAACCTCCTCGCCGGCGAGGATCGCGGCCGACTGGGCCCGGAGTTCCTCGATCGCCCGCTGTCCCGTGCCGGAAACGGCCTGGTAGCTCGAAAGGATCAACCGCTCGAGCCCGGCCGCCCGGTGGATCGGGGCCAGCGCCATCATCATGACCATGGTGGTGCAGTTGGGGTTGGCGATTATGCCCCGGTGGTGCTCGGCGGCCTCCGAGTTGACCCCGGCCACCACCAGGGGCACCTCGTCGTACATCCGCCAGTAACTGGTGTTGTCAATCACGACTGCCCCGGCTTCGACAAATTTCGGCGCCCACTCGGCGCTGACCGAACCGCCGGCCGAGGAGATCAGGATTTCGATCCCCTGGATCGATTCGGGCGAAGGGACCCGGCATTTGAGCAGCGAGTCGCCGACCTCGATCGACTTGCCGGCCGAGCGCTCGGAAGCAAACGGCACGATCTCGGCGGCCGGGAAGTCACGGCTGCCCAGCACCTCGAGGATGCTGGTACCGACCGCCCCGGTGGCGCCGAGTACGCCGACTCTGTATTCGCGCCGGGCCATCAGGGGGAGACGACCGGCCGGTGCTCGCCGGTCGGGTCTTCGGGCCGCACCGCGTTGGCTCCGAGATCGAAAGACGCGTGCAGAGAACGCACCGCGTCTGCCACCTGGTCGGCCGCGATCACGCAGGAAATCTTGATCGGCGAAGTCGAGATCATCTCGATGTTGATCCGCTCCTTGCCGAGTACCTCAAAAACTTTGGCAGCCACCCCGGGGTGGCTCCGCATCCCGGCCCCGACGATCGAGACCTTGCCGATCCGCTCGTCGGTGCGCACCGAATTGCTGATGTCGCCCAGACCGTCGATTACATCGGTCGCGGTGCCGAGGTCGTCACGGCTGACGGTGAACGAGAGGTCGGCCAGGGCACCCTCGCCGATCGGCTCGTTCTGGATGATCACGTCAACGTTCACATTGGCGTCGGCCAGGGCGCCGAAAATCCGTCCGGCTACGCCGGGTTCGTCTCGGACTCCGACCACGGTCACTCGGGACTCGTCATCGGAGTGGGTCACGGCGGTTACGATCGGTCGTTCCATGGTCTCGCTTTCGGGGAGTACGAGGGTACCGGGCAAGTCTTCGAAGCTGCTGCGGCAATGGATCGGGACCCCGTGGTTGCGGGCGTACTCGACCGAGCGCAGCTGAAGTATTTTCGCTCCCGAAGCCGACATCTCCTGCATCTCTTCGAACGAGACGACCGGCAGCTTGCGGGCATCGGGAACGATTCTGGGGTCGGCGGTGAAGACCCCGGTCACATCGGTGTAGATCTCGCAAACCGAAGCGCCGAGGGCCGCGGCGAGGGCGACCGCGGTCGTATCGGACCCGCCGCGCCCCAGCGTGGTCACGTCCCGGCTGTCGGTCGAGACCCCCTGGAACCCGGCCACCAGAACGATCGCCTCCTGACTCAGGGTCTCCTTGATGCGGTCCGCCCTGACATCGACGATGCGGGCGTTGGTGTGCGAAGAATCGGTGACGATCCCGGCCTGGGATCCGGTCAGGGAGATCGCCTTGTGGCCCATGTCGTTGATCGCCATGGAGGCCAGGGCACAGGAAATCCGCTCGCCGGTCGAGAGCAGCATGTCCATCTCCCGGGGGTCGGGCCGGTCGGAGATCTCGTAGGCATAGGCGACCAGCTCATCGGTTGACTTGCCGCGTGCCGAAAGCACGGCCACGACCCGGGCGCCGGCCTCACGCGCGGCGACGATCCGACGGGCCGCACGTTTGATCTCGGCCGGGCCGGCTACCGAGGTGCCGCCGAACTTCATGACTACGATGTCGTCTCGCTCCGGCATGGTTTGTGAGCATACGGATACAGGCAGGGCGGCGTTCGATCGGATCGCTGCCCGCAAGCCGCCTGGTCCGGGCCGAAAGCCGGCATTCCGGATCCCGCTGCGACCGCACCGCGTGACCAGACTCACACCACCCGACCTGACCGGAAGATATATCCACCTGACAGATGAATCTGACCCCCACCGGCACCGCGCTTCCCGGATTCAGCCGGTGGGAGGCCGAATCGTGCCATGGTGAGCTCACCCGGCTCGAAGCCGACCCGGGCGACGATGTTTGACCGGCTGGCGAAGCTGGCTGACTCCCGCGCCCGGCGGGTGGTCCTGACGGCGTTCGCTTTCTTTCTGGTTTCGGCGGCCGTCGGCGGCGGGGTGGCCTCCCATTTGGGCCCGTACGGGGCCGAGGACAAGGCCAGTGAGAGCATCCGGGCCGACGAGAAGCTGACCGGAGCCGGCTACCGCCCGGCCGACACCACGGTGCTGATCAGCGGGGTCGATGTCGAGCGATCAGCGGCCGACCGTCGCGAGGTCGACAGAGTGCGCCGGGAAGTGCTGAATCAGCCGGAGGTCAGAAGCGCCACCGGGTTCAACCAGACCGGATCGCCGGCTTTCGTCTCCAGGGACGGCGACGCCACATTCCTGGCGGTCGCGCTCGATTCCACCGACGACGCCGTCCAGCAGGAAACTGCGGCACACCTGAACGAACTCTTCATCGACCGAAAAGACGTCCTGGTCGGGGGCCTGGCGATGGCCAACGAGCAGGTGAACAATCAGGTGGAGACCGACCTCCGCAAGGCCGAGATGCTGGCCTTCCCCCTGCTCTTCCTGCTTTCGCTGTTCTTCTTCCGCAGCGCTGTCGCCGCCCTGCTGCCCCTGCTGGTCGGCGGCCTGGCGATCTTCGGCACCTTTCTCGGCCTGAGGATCGGCGCCGAAATCGGTTCGATCTCACTGCTCTCGCTGAACCTGGTCACCGGGCTGGGGCTGGGGCTGGCGATCGACTACAGCCTGTTCATCGTTTCCCGGTACCGGGAGGAGATCGCCGTATCCGGCACCGGCCTCACGGCGATGAAGAAGACGATGAACACTGCCGGCAGGACCGTGCTCTTCTCGTCCCTGACCGTGGCCGCTTCGATGGCCGCTCTGCTGATCTTTCCCCAGCGCTTCCTCTACTCGATGGGCCTGGGTGGCGCCATGGTCGCCCTGCTCTCGGCGGCGGTGGCGCTGATCGTCCTGCCGGCCGTCCTGACCATGCTCGGGGAGCGAGTCAACGGGCTGGCCCCGGCGTTCCTCCAGCGGCGTGGACGACGGGAGGCAGGCAGTGACAGGCGGGGGTTCTGGTACCGGCTTTCACGATTCGTGATGAAACACCCGGGACCGATCGCCGCAGTCACGACACTCGGCCTGATTCTTCTGGCGATGCCGGCGCTCAGCATGCACTTCGTGCCGGTCGACTCGAAGATCCTGCCGCCGGGAACCAGCTCCCGCGAACTCCAGACGACCCTTGACCGGGACTTCCCGGCCGGTGACTCCGAGACGATCCGGGTCGTGGTCGAAGGTTCCCCGGGAGAGGTCAGAGCGGCGAGCGCGCAGGTTGCGAGAATTGAAGGGATCGCTTCGGTGCCGCCTCCGGTCAGGCTCGGGCCGGCACTCAGCCTGATCGAGGCCGATTCGCAGGCCGGCTACATGGAGGCCCGGACCAGGGACGCAGTCGATGATCTGCGGTCGGCGGGCTTCGGGCGGGGCGCCGAGGTGAACGTGAGCGGCGCCACCTCACGATTTCTCGACTTCCAGCAGAGCCTGATCAACCACCTTCCGGTAGCGGTCATGATAATCGTCGCCGCAACGCTGCTGATCCTCTTCCTGTTCACCGGCTCGGTGGTGCTCCCGGTGAAGTCACTGCTGATGAACATGCTCACGCTCGGGGCGGTCTTCGGGATCCTGGTCCTGATCTTCCAGGAGGGCCACCTCCACGCCGCGCTCGACTTCACCACCCCGGGCGGGGTCGACCAGACCATGCCAATCCTCATACTGGCGACCACCTTCGCCCTCTCGACCGACTACGCCGTTTTCCTGCTTTCGCGAATCAAGGAGGCCCGCGATTCCGGCAACTCCGACTCGGAGTCGGTTGCGCTCGGGCTCGAACGGACAGGGCGGATCGTGACCGTCGCGGCGCTGCTTTTCGCGATCGCGATCGGTGCCTTTGCCACCTCGGAGATCGTCTTCGTCAAAGAACTGGGGGTCGGGACCGCGCTCGCCGTCCTGATCGACGCCACGATCATCCGGGCTCTGCTGGTTCCATCCCTGATGGAGCTGCTGGGCAGGCGCAACTGGTGGGCGCCCGAACCGCTCCGCCGCCTGCATGACCGATGGGGCCTCTCCGAAGAGGCGCCCGACCGGAGTTGACCGGAATGACTAAAAAGGCGATGCCGATATGAAAGAACTGACCGACTTCCAGTCCGACACCGCCGCCGAAGCGATCGGCGAGAACCGCTACCGGGTGACCCTGAACGACCGCTGGTGGGTCAGCCGGGGGCCGAACGGCGGCTACGTCGCCGCCCTGATGCTCGAGGCGATGACCCAGACGGTGGCCGCTTCGATCGGCGATCCGGATGCCCAGCCACCCCGGTCGCTGACCGTCCACTTCCTCAGCCCGCCTTCAACCGGCCCGGCCGAAATCGAGGTCACCGTGGAGCGCGGAGGCCGCTCGACCAGCTACATCTCATCCCGTCTGATCCAGGACGGCGAAGTCGATGCCAAGGCGATGGCCGTCTTCTCCGCCGCGCGCCAGGGGCCCGAATTCGACCACACCTCGATGCCGGAGGTAGCGGCCCCAGAGAAAGGGTCCGAGATGGATACCGGCCAGGGTCCGGTCGCCGTCTTCTCCCAGTACCGGGCGGTCCCGGCGATCGGCGGGGCGCCCTTTTCCGGGGGCCCGCTGGCCGATACTGCCGGCTGGCTCCGGCTGAAAGATGACCAGCCGATGACCCCGGTCCTGGCCGCCGCGATGCTGGATGTCTGGTACCCGGCGCCCTTCGCCTGCCTGACCGAGCCGGTCCGGGCGCCGACCCTCGAATACACCGTCCACTTCCCGGTGAAGCTGCCGGTTGAGGGATCGGAGAAGCCGGACTGGTCACTGATACGCCTGACCGCCGACCAGGCCGCCGAGGGCCACTTCAGCGAGGACGGCGAGCTCTGGAGCCGCGACGGCACCCTGCTCGCCCGCTGCCGCCAGGTCGCACTCCTGCTCGACCGCAGGTAGGCCCCGTCCGGGGCCGAACCGGGTCACGAGTTAGACGGCGGCGAGCCATCTCGTGACCCAGTTTCCGATAACTGCTCCGGGCCGGGCATTCGCTGCAGAAAAAGGGCCCATAGTGAGAAATAGTCGGCAGAGAACCGGCAGGGCGATCTCATTCGTATTCAGGGCAGCCACGAGCCGGAGGCGGCGGTCCTCAAACTGGCTCAGGCCAGAGTCTGGCGGCCTGTCATCGCCTTGCCGAGGGTCACCTCGTCGGCGTGTTCGAGGTCGGCCCCCACCGGCAGGCCACTGGCCAACCGCGTGACGCTGGTGCTGCTGCGAAGGAGGTCGGCCACGTGCATCGCAGTGGCCTCCCCGGTGGTGGTCGGATTCGTCGCGAGGATCACCTCGGAGATACCGCCCGCCTCGACCCGCCGCCTCAGCTCGGCAATCCGGAGATCACCCTCGTCAATCCCGTCGATCGGCGAAAGAGCGCCGCCGAGCACGTGATAGAGCCCCCGGTACTCGTGGGTGCGCTCGATCGGAATCACGTCAGCCGGTTCCTCGACCACGCAGATCAGCGATTCATCCCGGGAGGCGTCCTCGCAGATCCTGCAGCGCGGACCCTCGGACAGGTTGAAGCAGACTTCGCACAGCCCGACCTTCTCCTTGACCTCGAGAATCGCCTGGGCCAGGTTGCGCGCATCTGAATCATCCGACCGGAGAATGTGAAAGGCCAGCCGTTGCGCCGTACGGCGACCGATGCCGGGCAGTTGCGAAAGCTCGGCGGTCAGGCGGCTCAGCGGGGCCGGGCCCTCGCTCATCCTCCGGGCAGGCCGGGCCCGCCCATCCCCGGCATCCCACCGGGCATGTCCGGCATCTTCGACTCAGCCAGTTTCTGGGCCGACCGGATCGCTTCGTTGACCGCCGCCTGGACCATCTCGGCCAGCATCTCGACGTCCTCGGGATCGACCGCGTCGGGATCGATCGAGACGTCCTTGATCACCAGATCGCCGCTGATCGTGACCTTGACCATGCCGCCGCCGGCGCTGGCCTCGGTCTGCTCGTCCTTGAGGGCCTCCTGCGCCTGGAGCATGTCGGTCTGCATCTGCTGGGCCTGTTTGAGCAGGGCGTTCATGTCCATGCCGCCCATGCCGCCGCCCGGTCCGCCCATCCCTTTACGAGCCATCAGATGACCTCCTCCGCGTTGAATTCCGATTTGACTTTTTCCACAAACTCATCCTCCCCGACCACGGCGCCCGCCTGCGGCGAGGCCGCCGTTTCCGATTCGGGATCAAGGCTCTCGTAGGCCACCTCAAGCTTCTCACCGGTCACCGCCAGTAGGGCCTCGACCAGCTGGGCCCGGCGCTCCGGCTTCTCGGCGTTCCGTCGGTTGAACGCCGATTCGGGAGGGAACCCTACGGTCACCAGTTCCGCCTCGACTCGGATCGGCCTGGCCTCTTCGAACAGCGACGCGGCCGGACCGCTGCCCCTGGCCCTGAGCGAATCGAGAACCGTCGGCCAGAGCCGGGCCAGCTTTTCCCGGTCGAGGTCCGACTCCACCGGTACCCCGCCCGCCGGGTCGGCCGGCACCGGTTCCACGGCGGCCGGTTCCACGGCGGCCGGTTCCACGGCGGCCGGTTCCATGTTCACCGGTTCAGCTGCGGCCGGTTCCACGGCGGCCGGCCGGTCCGGGGTCACTTCGGCCGGGGCCGCTTCGGCCGGGGCCACTTCAACCGCGACCGGTCCGGCCGGTGCCGCTTCAGCCGCCGGCGCTTCGACCGAGGGCGGCGTTGCAGATGGCGCTTCGGATGGCGGCTCGCCTTCGGGCCGTCCATCGGGAGCCGGGGCCGGCTCCCGCGGCGCGGCAGCGCTTTCCGGTGCCGGTTTCGTTCCCGGGGCCGGCGTGCCCTGTTCAAGCCGCTCGATTCTCCGCATCAGTCCTTCAGAGCTCGGATCGAGATCCGGGCGGGCGGCCTTCAGCAGGGCGACCTCGACCGCCAGCCGGGCCTCATCGCCCTCCCTG
>JAENXK010000053.1 GCA_016649615.1 Thermoleophilia bacterium | reverse complement strand
CGCCGAGCTGCTGCCGCGGACCGGAGGAGCCCGCCGGGTCGGCATCACCGGTGTTCCCGGAGCCGGCAAGTCGACCGCGATCGAGGCACTCGGCCTCTGGCTGATCGAACAGGGGCTGAAGGTCGCCGTGCTGGTGATCGATCCCTCGAGCTCACGCAGCGGAGGTTCGATCCTCGGCGACAAGACCAGGATGCAGGGGCTCAGCGTGAACGACGATGCCTTCATCAGGCCCTCGCCCACCTCGGGGGTGCTCGGTGGCATCGCCCGCAAGACCCGCGAGGCGATGCTGCTCTGCGAGGCGGCCGGTTACGACGTGGTCATCGTCGAGTCGGTCGGGGTGGGGCAGTCCGAGGCCGAGCTGGCTGAGCTGGTCGACTGCCTCTGCCTGCTGCTGGTTCCCGGGGCCGGCGACGAGCTCCAGGGGATCAAGCGGGGAATCATGGAACTGGCCGACCTGATCGTGGTCAACAAGGCCGATGGCGACCGGGTCACCGCGGCCAAAAGCGCCCGCGGCGACTACCGCCAGGCGCTGCGCATGCTGCCGCCTTCGACCGAGGGCTGGCAGACCCCCGTCCTGATCGCCAGCGCGACCGAAGGCACCGGCCTGCCCGAGATCTGGGAGTCGATCGAGGCTCACCGCAAGCTGCTGGAGGAGACCGGACAGCTGACCGAGCGCCGCCTGCGCCAGCGCCGGCGCTGGCTCGACTCGATGATCGGCGAGGCCGTCCTCGCCGCTTTCCACAGCCGCGAAGGCGTGCCCGAGGCGATCGCCGAAGCCGAGCGCAAGGTCGCCGAAGAAAAGCTGACCGTGCCCCAGGCCACGGTCGAAGTGATCCGCGCCGCCGGCCTCGAGCCACCGGAAGCCTGAGCCGGGCATTTCAGCCGGCGCTCCGCTGAGCCGCCGCCCCCTCCGGATAGCCCTTCTGTTCCCGCCCGCCCGGGTTGAGTGGACAAGACTGCGTAGTGGGTATAATTACCACTACATGTTCATCGTCGCCCGCAAGAACGGAACCTGGGAGGCCAGGGAGTCCTCGAGAACCCCGGAAGGGCCTCGTAGCCGGACTCTGGCTTCGTTCAGGATTCTTGATTCGCAGACGGCAGAGCTGATCCGGAAGCGAGCGTCCGGCGCAGTCGACGAAGATGAACTGCGGCAGATGGCCGCCCGGGCCGGAGTTCCGGTGGAAGCAACGCCGGCGGATCAGGCCGGAGCGGCGCTCCTGAGGAGCTTCTCCAGGGGGGAGCAGCCGCGCCGCGCGATTTCCGCCCTGCTGGCGTCCTCCCTGGGTGCCGGGGACAGGCCCGTATCCCACGCCGCCGAGGCCATGTCGGGGTGGATCGGGGCCACTCAGCAGGAGCGTTCGGAGGCCCTGGTTGATCTGTTGCTCCTCGCCGATCGCTTCCCGGCTCCGGCCCGGACCGATTCCGGTCCGGGCTTTCCCCGAATACGGTCGGTCTGATCGTGGACGAACTCTCGCTTCCCGACAAGGTTGTTGCGCTGGATATCGAGCTTTCGAAGAGCGGGATCGCCCATGCCTTCGGAGGAGCGATCGCCCTGGCCTACTACGCCGAGCCCCGGGCCACGATCGACATCGACATCAACCTGTTCGTCGATCCCGGTGAATACGAGTCGGTCATGGATGTGCTCGGCGGACTCGGTGTCGAGGGCAGGGCCGGCTCTGATGAGGTCCAGCGGCACGGCCAGACCCGGACCTGGTGGGGCAGAAACCCGGTCGATCTGTTTTTCGCATACGACCCGTTCCATGGGGCGATGAAAGAACGGGTCCGAAAGGTTGACTTCGGGCAGACGAAGATCCCGGTCCTCGCCCCCGAACACCTGCTGGTCTGCAAGGCCGCTTTCGACCGGCCCAAGGACTGGATCGACATCGAGCAGATGCTGGTCGGCACCGACCTTCTGGACGAGGATGAGACCATGGAGTGGCTGGAGCGTGTGCTCGATTCCGGGGACGAAAGGGTGGAACGGGTCAAAAGGCTGTGGCGGAAGAACCGGTAGGAAGCTTCGCCCGGGTCAGCTCAGCCGGCATTCGCGCCAGACAAAGTTAGGCACATCCAAACTTTGATTTACTGTTGGCATGAAATCTTCCCGGCGATCGCCCAGGAAACCGCTGACCAGGCGCTCGCTGCTCTGCCGGCTCGGTCTGACCGCTGCCGCGGGCACCGGAGCCGCGTCAGTCCTCGGGGTGAACCCTGCCCTGGCTGAGCTGACCGCCGAGCACACCGGCCATGAGGCGGGCATGGCGGCGGCGGGCGAAGGCGGTGCTCCGGCGGCCGCGATGGGGGCGATGCATGCCGGTGGCCATTCCGGAGCGACCTTCCGCTCGGGCGAAGGAGTCGATCCCGCCGTCAACGGGTTCGACCCGAGCGAGCTACTGCGCGACTTCGACTGGGGCCGGACCAGCCGGATGGCCGACGGTCGAACCCTGCGCGAGTGGGATCTCAACGCGATCGAAAAGGAGATCGAGGTCGCCCCGGGGGTCAGGTACCCGGCCTGGACCTACAACGGCCGCATCCCCGGGCCGACCTTGCGCTGCAACGAGGGCGACCGGCTGCGGATCCATTTCGGCAACGGCTCGATGCACCCCCACACCGTGCACTTCCACGGGATCCACCCGGCTTCGATGGATGGTGTGCCTGGAATCGGCGCGGGACTGATCCCGCCGGGCGGCAGGACCACGTACGAGTTCGACGCCGAGCCGTTCGGTCTGCACCTCTTCCACTGCCACGTCTCACCACTTGCCGAGCACATCGCCCGCGGCATGTACGGCACCCTGATCATCGACCCGGCCAGAGGCCGGCGGGAAGCCGACGAGATGGTCATGGTGATGGCCGGCTATAACACGACCCTCGACGGTGAGGGCAACCAGCTTTATTTCGTCAACGGGATTCCGTTCCATTACATGTACGAGCCCATCAAGGTCCGGCAGGACGAGCTGGTCCGGATCTACCTGACCAACCTGCTCGAGTACGACCTGCTCAACTCGTTCCACCTCCACGCCAACTTCTTCGACTACTACCCGACCGGCACCAGGCTGGAGCCGGGTGAGTTCACCGACACGATCTCCCAGGTCCAGGGGCAGCGGGGAATCCTCGAAGTGAAGTTCCCGTTCAAAGGCAAGTACATGTTCCACGCCCACCAGTCGGAGTTCGCCGAACTCGGCTGGATGGGCTTTTTCGAGGTGGTCTGATGGATCGCCTCAACCGGGTTCCGCTCTGGGCGCTCGCCCTGCTCGTGGTCGGGGCGATCGCCCTGGTCCTGGCCGGGATCGCCACTCTCGGCACCGACGCCCTGCCCGAGCGGACCGGCCCGCCGATCGAAGACATCCAGGTCGAGCGCACGGAGTTCACTCCCGGTGAGATCGACCTGACCGTCCGTAACGCCGGCCCCGACCCGGTCGCGGTCTCCCAGGTGACGGTCAACAACGGTTTCGCCAATTTCACCGGGCCGGAAGGAGAGATCGGGCGGCTCGAGACCGGGCATCTGAATATCCGGTACCCGTGGATCGAGGACTCGCCTTACCTGATCGGCCTGCTCACCTCGACCGGCCTGGTGGTCGAGCACCAGATCGACGCCGCGGTCGAGACCCCGGAAGCAGACGGCGACTTCTTCGCGACGATGGCCCTGATTGGTCTCTACGTCGGGGTGATCCCGGTCACCCTCGGCATGCTCGCCCTGCCGGTGCTGCGCCGGGGAGGCCGCCGCTGGACCGCCGCGCTGATCGCGTTCACCGTCGGCCTGCTCGGCTTCCTCGCGGTCGACGGCACGCTGGAAGCGCTCGAGCTGAGCGCCGCCGGATCGGGCGTGTTCGGCGGCGACTCGCTGGTCATCCTCTGCGCCCTGCTGGCCTTTCTGGCGCTCTCCGGGATCGACTCCTGGCTGAAGGGACGGCGTAGCCGCTCCGAGGCGTCCGGCGCCTCGGCCTGGCAGCTGGCTCTGATGGTCGCGATCGGCATAGGCCTGCACAACTTCGGTGAAGGCCTGGCGATCGGATCGGCCTACTCGGTCGGCGAGCTGGCCCTCGGGACCTTCCTGATCATCGGCTTCGCGGTCCACAACACGACCGAGGGCCTGGCGATCGTCGCCCCGCTCTCGGAAGAGGAACCCCGCATCCCCAGACTGCTCGGCCTGGGTCTTATCGCCGGCGGGCCGGCAGTCGCCGGGGCGCTGATCGGCGGCTCGGTCACATCGGACGAAGTCGCGGCCGGACTGATCGGGATCGGGGTCGGCGCGATCGCCCAGGTGATCGTCCAGCTGGTCCCCTCGATGAAAGACGGCGCCGGCCGCATCCTCAACCCGGTCACCAGTGTCGGCATCGCCGCCGGCGCCCTGGCCCTTTACCTGACCGGCCTGCTGGTCACCGCCTGACCACACAGCGGTAGCTGCCCGATAACTCACCGGTCCCTAGCTGGCCTTCCACCGGGAGCGATCATCCACCGGTAGGTTTGAGGCGTGACCGGTCCCGATGAAACCGAAATCCGGGTCCTCGGATGCCTGCTCGAGAAGCAGAGGACGACGCCGGACCAGTACCCGCTGACCCTCAACTCGTTGCGGCTGGCCTGCAACCAGTCGACCAACCGCAGTCCGGTGGTCGAGTACGACGAAGCGACCGTACGCCGGGCGCTGGGTGAGCTCGGCCGGCGCCGCTGGATCCGGTCGGCCTCCGGGCACACCAGCCGGGCCTCGAAGTACCGCCAGCTGATCGACACCGAGCTCGGCCTTGACCAGGACCAGCTGGCCGTCCTCGCGGTGCTTATGCTGCGCGGTCCGCAGACCCCGGGCGAGCTCAAGCAGCGGACCGAGCGGCTGTTCGCCTTCCACGACCTGGACGCGATCCACACCACGCTCGATGCACTGATCGGCCGCGAGCTGGTCGAGCGGCTGCCCCGGCGGCCCGGCCAGAAAGAGGAGCGCTACCGCCAGCTTCTCGGAGGTCAGGTCGACGAAGACGCGGATCACGGCCAGACCGCCGACCTGCCCGGGTCGGCCGGGTCTCCCGCCACGGACGGCGCAGCCACCGACGGCTCCGGCACCGGAACCCGGGCCGCGGACGGCTCTGACACCAGAACCCGGGCCGCGGACGGCTCCGGCACCAGAACCCCGACCACCGACGGCCCGCCCGCCGATATCCCGGCAGCCGACAGCGGCGGCGAAGCTGCTGCCGGGGAAGCCGCACGGATCGACCGGCTCGAGCGCGAACTGGCCGAACTGCGGGCCGAGCTGACCGAGCTCCGCGACCGCCTGACGCCCTGATCCCCTGACCGTCCCGGGCTTCCTGACCGCCGCGCTGACCGGCCGCCTGCCACCGCCCCGGGGCGACCGGGCCGCCCTCCTAGGGCAGCGGCACGACCCGCATCTTTTCGGCGAGCTTTCTGCCGAGCATGTGGGTGTCTCCTTCGATCAGGACAGAGAGCGGGCCTTCGAACGGCTCGCGCCCGACCAGCTCCAGCTGGATCCCGACCGCGATCCCCCGTTCGGAGAGGTAGGCCAGCATCGCCGGGTCGGAGTCGGAGACCCGGACGAACGTCGCCCTCGCCCCGGCAGCCAGCGAGGCCAGCGCTTCGGTTTCGGCCTCTTCGAGTGAGAGGTCTCGGTCCGGGATCGGGTCGCCGTGCGGGTCGAACTCCGGGTCGCCGAGCTTGGTCGAGATCAGCTCGGTCAAGTCTTCCGAGAGCGCGTGTTCGAGCACCTCGGCTTCGTCATGGACCCGCTCCCACGGCACATCCAGGACCTCGGCCAGGAAGAGTTCGAGCAGGCGGTGGCGGCGCAGCACCCCCAACGCGACCCGGGTGCCGTCGGCGGTGAGCCTCACCCCGTGGTAAGGGACGTGCTCGACCAGACCGGCCTCGTCGAGCTTCTTGATCATCGCCGAAACCGACCCCGGGCTCACGGCCAGCCTTGCGGCGAGGTCGTTTGTCGAGGCGGTTTCAGGTCCCCAGCCGGTCAGCGAGTAGATCGCCTTGGCGTAGTCCTCGACCGCGGCAGTCGGCAGTTGTGGCGATGCGTCCATTCGCGGGGAGCCTAAATCAATCGGCTCCGCAGCCGGCCGGGCCACGGGTCCCGACTGATCCGGGGCCGGCCTCAGACCGCGCCGGCGATCAGTCGTCCGGCGGCAACTTCGACGCCTTCTGCGATGCGGTCGAGCTCCGGAACCAGTTCGGGGTCGGCACAGAACCCGAAGCCGATCTGGTCGGCGTACGAGATCACCGCGACTCTGAGCGCATGACGCTCGGCGATTTCAGCGACCGAGTGAATCGAGCTCACGGTAGTCCCGAGTATCGTGACCGGGCTGCCGGGGCCGCGAACGTTGGAAACGTTGACCGCGTAGCGGCGCGGATCCGCCCCGAACCGTTTGAGCAGGCGGCCGAGGAACGGCGAGACGCCGGCCGCGCGCTGGAACCACCGGTCAAGCGTCTCCGCATCGTGGTTTGACTTGCGTTCCGCGCTCTCGCTCCTGATCCTGGCCAGCCGGAGCATCGGGTCGGGTTCATCCAGCGGCAGCGGAACGGTGAAAAAGGAATCCCGGTTTCCGGCGTGGTCGTCTCCGTAATGCAGGCTGACCGGGACCTTGACCCGTATCTCGCCGGGAGTCTCTTCATCGAGGTGTTCCAGCCAGTGTTCGAACGCGCCGGCCAGCAGGGCCAGAACCGCGTCGTTCAGCTTCGCCCCGGTCGCCTTGTTGGCCGCGTCGTGCAGCTCGCCCAGCGAAACGGTGGCGAAGGCGATCTCCCGGTCGGGCCCGATTTGGCCGTCGAATGGCGAGTTGTCTTCAGAGCGCACGAATTCGTGTTCGTACACCCGCAGTAGATGAGCTTCGTGGCGCGTGTCATCGGCCTGCCGGGCAGCCGGGGTGGCCGGCGCGCCGGCTCCGGGCTTTTCGTCCCAGAGCATCTCCCGGGCGAAACGCATCACGGTGGTGCCGTCGGCGAGGGCGTGGTGGGTACGCGAGACCAGGACCGTGCCGCCGTCGGCGAGCCGGGCCACGTCTATCGCCCAGAGCGGCCTGTCCCGGTCCAGTCTTTTCATGAACAGCTCTGCGGTGATCGCCGGGACCTCACTCGCCGCGACCTCTTCACCCTCGCGCCAGGGAAAGAGGTGCCGCTCGAGTTGGAACCGTTGGTCGGAAACCCAGCAGGGAGCGCCGTCTTCGTCTGAAAGCCGGTACCAGAGCTCGGGCACAGAAGAAACCCGCCGCTCGACCATCTCGAAAAACGAGTCGAAATCGACCCCGGGCGGCTCGAGCCGGATTACCTTGCAGGCGTGCCCGGCGACGACCGGCCCCTCCATGTCGAGGATCATGCGGTCTTCGGGTGAGAGCGGGACCGGCTCAGTCACGTTGGACTTTGAAGCGCCGCAGGCGTAGCGAGTTGGAGACCACGAAGATCGAGCTGAGCGCCATCGCCGCCCCGGCCAGGATCGGGTTGAGCAGGCCGGTCATCGCGACCGGGATCAGGATCACGTTGTAGAGGAAGGCGAAGAAGAGGTTCGACTTGATCGTCCTCAGCGTGGCCCGGCTCAGCCGGATCGCGTCCCCGGCCCCCCGGGGATCACCCGAGACCAGGGTCAGGTCGCTGGCCTCGATCGCCACGTCGGACCCGGTCCCGATCGAGATCCCGAGGTCGGCCTGGGCCAGGGCCGGCGAGTCGTTGACCCCGTCGCCGACCATCGCCACCACCCGGCCGAGTTCCTGCTGCTCGCGAACCGCGTCGACCTTGCCGGCCGGCATCACGCCGGAGATCACCTTCTCGATCCCGACATCGCCGGCCACCGCACGCGCGGTCGTCTCGTTGTCGCCGGTCAGCAGGATCGGCTCGAGTCCCAGCTGCTTCATCTCGCGGGTCGCTTCAGCCGCGGTCTCTTTGACTTCGTCCGAGACCGCGAAGACGGCCCGCGGCCGGCCGTCCCAGGCGGCGGCGATCGCGGTCTGCCCGAAGGATCCGGCGGTCTCGATCGCCTCGGTCAGGACCGGCGGAAGCTCGCCGGTACGCGCGGTGACCAGGTCCGGCCTGCCGATCAGCAGGTCATGACCATCGACCGTGCCTTCGACCCCGGCTCCCTCGAGGTTGCGGAACTCGCCTACCGCGGGAAGCTCGCCCAGGTCTTCCCGGGCCCCGGACGCGATCGCTCTCGCGATCGGGTGTTCGGAGGCGTCCTCGATCGCACCGACCAGGCGCAGGGCGGTGTCCCGGGATGTCCGGTCGGCCCCGTCGGTCCCACCGGACGGGTCCACGGCGACCGTGGCCAGGGTCATCTTTCCACTGGTCAGGGTGCCGGTCTTGTCGAGCAGAATCGTATTTACCTCGCGGGTCGATTCCAGCACCTCCGGCCCCTTGATCAGCATGCCGAGCCGGGCGCCGCGGCCGGTACCGACCAGCAGGGCCATCGGTGTGGCCAGCCCCAGCGCACAGGGGCAGGCGATGATCAGGACCGAAACGGCGGCGCTGATCGCAAACGGGATGCCGCTGCCCTCGATCATCCAGAAGCCGAAAGTGATCAGCGAAAGCACCAGAACCACCGGCACGAACACCGCCGAGATCCGGTCGGCCAGACGCTGTACCGGGGCCTTTCCGGTCTGGGCATCCTCGACCAGCCGGGCGATCTGGGCGAGCGCTGTATCGGAGCCGATGCGCTCGGCCTCGACCACCAGGCGGCCGCCGGAGTTGACGCTGGCACCAATCACCCGGTCGCCGGCCGTGCGCTCGACCGGGACCGATTCACCGGTCAAGAGCGATTCATCCAGAGCCGAGCTGCCTTCGATGATGACTCCGTCGGTGGCCACCTTCTCTCCGGGGCGCACCAGGAACCGGCTGCCGACCACCAGCTCCTCGACCGGGACCTTGATTTCGCTGCCGTCGGGTTCGAGAACCGAAACGTCTTTGGCCCCGAGGTCGAGCAGCGCGGTCAGCGCGTTTCCGGCCCGCTCCTTGGCCCGGTCCTCGAAATATCGCCCGGCCAGCAGGAAGGTGGTCACCACCGCGGCCGTCTCGAAGTAGAGGTGGTCCAGGGCGGCGTCCTTGTCGGGGACGACCTCGAAGGTCATGGTCATGCCCACGTCGCCGGCGCTGCCGAACAGCAGCGAGTAGAGGCTCCAGAAGAATGCGGCCAGGGTGCCGAGCGAGATCAGCGTGTCCATGGTCGACGTTCCGTGCCGGGCCGACTTCAGGGCCGAGCGGTGGAACGGCAGCCCGCACCAGAAGACGATCGGGATCGCCAGGGCCAGGGCGACCCACTGCCAGTAGTCGAACTGGAGCGCCGGGACCATCGAGATCAGGACCAGCGGCACCGAAAGCACCGCGCTCAGCACCAGGCGGTGATAGAGCGAGGTGGTACTGGCGACCGAGTGCTGCATGTGGTCGTGAGCTTCGGCCCCGGAGGGCTCGGCCGATTCGCCGGCGTGATCGTGTCCGGCGCCCGCGTCCGGCTCGGGACCGGACGGGACCTGGCTCATATCGGCCGTGTATCCGGCCGCGTCGACCGCCCGGGCCAGGTCCTCGGGGCTGCAGCTGTCGCCGTCGAACTCGACCGTCGCCTTCTTGGTGGCGAAGTTGACCGCCGCGTCGACCCCGTCAAGCTGGTTCAGTTTCTTCTCGACTTTGGCCACGCACGAGGCGCAGTTGATGTCTGGTACGGGAAAGGTGAGTTTTTCGCGAGTCTTGTCCACGGCCGATCGTCTCCTGGTCGTTGCCGGCCCGCTTCCGCGGTTCAAACCGGCTGCAACGAGTTTACGCGGCGTCAGAACAGCGGAAACCGTTCCGACCCGATCTCCATGAACTCCGACCCGGGCCCCAGAGGGCCGAAAACCTTGCCGGCAAGGATCCGGGGCGGTTTCAGACGCTTCTTTGACCAGCCGGAACAGGGATTCACGGTGCACTTCGTCGCCTACCTGGCGGCGGCCGTATTGATCCAGATCGTCCTCTGGGCGGGCGTTCTCGTCGGCCTTTATCTCGCCTGGGAACTCTGGATCAGGGTCACACAGCTGATCTACTCGAGCCCGGAGAATTACCTGCTCTACTCGGTCATTCCGGTGCTGGGAATCTGTTTCCTGTTCGGGGTCGGGCAGGTTCTCTGGGAGTCCCTGTCCGACAACATGCCCCGTTGGCGCCGCCGCTGGGAGGCCCGCCGAAAACGCCGCAGGGACGGTGACGGGGGGTGACCCGGTGTAGGCGGCCGGTCCGGTAGAACTCAGGCCATGGATCCAGCCTTCTCACCGGTTCAGCAGCTGCTCGAGCGTCTCCACAGCCGTCACGCCGGAGACGATTCGGGCGAGGTCGCCTCTTACATCCCCGAGCTGGCCACCGCCGATCCCTCCTGGTTCGGGATCACCCTGGTCACCGCTAACGGAACCGTGTACGAGGTCGGCGATACCCGCCGTCAGTTCACGATCCAGTCGATCTCGAAGCCGTTGACTTACGCGCTCGCCCTCGAGGCGATCGGGGAGGAGGAGGTCCGCCGTCACGTCGACGTCGAGCCGAGCGGCGACGCGTTCAACTCGATCACCCTGCAGTCGGGCACCGGCCTTCCGCCCAACCCGATGGTCAACGCCGGGGCGATCGCGACCGCATCGCTGATCGAGCCGCTCGGATTCGAGAAGCCGATTGACCGCATTCTCAACGAATACTCGGCTTTCGCCGGGCGGGAGCTGACGATCGACGAGGCCGTCTTCGAATCCGAATTCCGGACAGGCAGCCGCAACCGGGCGATCGCCTATCTGCTGCAGAACTCGGGCGTGATCGAAGACGAGGTCGAAGGGGTGGTCGAGACCTACTTCCGGCAGTGCTCGACCCTGGTCGACTGCCGCGACCTGGCGACGATCGCCGCAACCCTGGCCTCGAACGGGGTGAACCCGGTCACCGGCTCCCGAGTCCTGCGCGAGGAGACGGTTAAGAACGTGCTGAGCGTGATGGCCAGCTGCGGCATGTATGACGCGGCCGGGGACTGGTTCTATTCGGTCGGGCTGCCGGCCAAATCCGGCGTAGCCGGCGGGATCATCGCCGTGCTGCCGGGACAGCTCGGAATCGCGGTCTACTCGCCGCCGCTCGACGAGCACGGAAACAGCGTGCGCGGGGTCAGCGTCTGCGAGGAGATCTCCGGGCTGCTCGACCTTCACGTGATGACCCCGGCCCGCCGCCCGCCGCCCCCGGTCCGGGACGAACGGACCCTGGTCGAGGCCCGTTCGATGAGGTTGAGGCCCGAGGCCGAGCAGGACGTGCTGAGTGAGTTCGGCGACCGGGTTCGGGTGATCGAGCTCCAGGGCGAGATCACCTTCGCCGGCGGGGAGATGCTGACCCGGACTGTGCTCGAGGATGCCGGAGAGACCGAGTACACGCTGCTCGACCTTGGTGCCGTTCGGGGGATCAACCCGGTCGTGGTTCCGATAGCCAGCGACCTGATCGACAGCTACGCGGAGCTCGGCGGCGAGATCCTTTTTTCGGCATTCGACCGGCTGCCGGAGATCCGGGAGGAGCTGGCCAGATTCCGCGGCGCCCGCGACCTGGAGATGGCGAAGGACTTCCCCGCTCTGGACCCGGCTCTGGAGTGGTGCGAGCGGCAACTGATCGAACGACACGGCCGGGTGGACGAGCCGGGCGAGCTGAGCCTTGCCCAGCACGGCGCCACCCTCGGCATGAGCCCGGACCAGGTCTCCCGGCTCAACCAGCACCTCGAACCCAGAAGCTACGCCGTCGGCGAGCAGATCTATGCGGCCGAAGACGATGACGTCGACGAGATGCTGCTGGTCTCGTCCGGCGACGTGAACATCTTTGCGGGCGAGACAACCGGGGGCCGGCATCGGATCGCCACGTTGCCCGCGGGTATGACCCTGAACGAAGTACCGGTCATCAGCCGCAAGTCGCGTCTCGGATTCTCCCAGGCCGATACCGAAGTCACCGCCTGGGCCCTCAGCAACGAGAGCCTCCAGCAACTCCGTGCAGAGGACCCGGACCTGGTCTGCACCCTGTTCGAGAACTTCCTCAAGATGCTGTCGGTCCGGATCGGCCACCTGGTCAAGGACCTGCTGCGTTAGCCAAATCGTTGCAGAGTTGACTGTTCAGTCAGATAGAGATAGTCATCATGTCCATGACCATGGTGGAAATTGCTCAGTTCAAGGCCAGGCCCGGTGAGTACATCGAACTCGCCCAACGGGGCGAGGAAGTCATCTTGACCGACAAAGGACGTCCGGTCGTGACGGTGAACGGGATTTCCGACGAGTCAACGGAGATGGACGAACTGGTTAGGGCAGGAATCGTCTCTCCACCGTCTGGCGAATTCCCCGAGGACTTCTTTACGCGGGAGAGACCGGTGAACATCGAAGGCCCGGGACTGCTGGACGCGCTGCTCGAAGAGCGCCGTGAGGCCCGCTATTGAGCGAGGATCCGGCAGCTTGGCGACAGCTCCGGACGCGAGGGCTTCGACTGCCCGCTCCAGCGGCAGGTTGAACGGGTGTACCTGCTCTTCCTCGACGAATCAGGCAAGCCCGACGACGGCGTGTTCGCGCTCGGCGGGGTTTCGATCCGAGCTGATCGGTGGCACGGGATCCGCGAGCGCTGGAACGACTGCCTGACGCAAGCCGGCTGGCCGATCGACAGGGAGTTGAAGTGGTCGGGGACCCGGGACGGCGAAGTTCCCCCGGAGGTCGCCGACGCCGCCTACGCCTGTCTGGCCGAGCTCGAAGTGGAGTGCTTCGTGACCGTGCTCTGGCCCGATACCACAGGCTATGAGCAGTTCTTCGCCGACGACGAGACGACCTACGCCACAGCGATCACCTTCATCGCCGAGCGTTTCAACCGCTCGCTGGCCAACCGGGATTCGTATGGGGCGATCGTCCTCGACAGCCGGCGCAGTGACGAGGACAATCGCATGCGGCGGTTCTTCACCGACATCCAGAACGAGGGCACCCGGTTCGCCGATCTCGACCGGATCGTTGACGGGCTGATGCTCGGTCCTTCACACTTTTCACTCGGCCTGCAGCTGGCCGACCTGGTGGTCGGCTGCACCCGGGCGGCTCAATTGAAGGTCGGCGACGGATCCCGCTACCACAGGCAGCTGCTCCCCAGGTTCGCCAGAAACCCGGCCAGCGGCGAAGTCGAAGGAGTCGGCCTCAAACTTTTCCCGTTCAACGAGAAACCGACCGGGGGTTCCACGGACCGCCTGTTCAACCCCCGGGAGCCGGACCAGGATTGATCCCGCATTTGCCGGGGCCCCCCGCTGTCCCCGGCCGGTAGGTCCGCAATCGGCCGGCAGGCTCGCGGTCAGCCGGTGAGCGGCACCTTCTTGCCGGGGTTCAGCAGCAACTTGGGGTCGAACGCCTTCTTGACCTCGGCCTGAAGGCGAACCGCGTTTCGGTCGAGCGCGTCGGTT
>JAENXK010000215.1 GCA_016649615.1 Thermoleophilia bacterium | reverse complement strand
GTGAGCGTTCCTTCGGCCCCCGGCATGCTTTCGTCCTTGCTCGGTCCCTCGATCGTGAACTCGGCCGCGTAAACATGGTCGCCGGGCGTGACCCCGGCGTCGGCGGTCACGTCCTGCATGGTGGAGCCGACCCAGTTGTAGCTGTAGCGCAGGTGTCCGTCCTTGATGTAGAGGCTGTGGCCACCGGGAATACCGCCGGCTGCCCAGAGCACACCCTCGGCCTCGTCTGAGTCGACGGTCAGGCCGGCGGCGATCTTGTAGGAGCGCCCTGTGGTCCGTGGACCGGCCGATTCGGGCACATCCGCGGCACCGGGATAGAACTCGTACCGGTCCCGCGGCGGCGCCGGGGTGGGACGCTCGGCCAGCACCTGCTCGATCGCCGAGCGGTCATCCAGCGGCAGGCCGTTGTATATACCGGCCTCATAGAACCAGAGGCTCTTCATCTTCTCCAGGCGCTCTGGCTCCTGATCGGCGAGGTTCCTGGTCTGCGAGCGGTCTTCCTCCAGGTGGTAGAGCTCCCAGTCGTCCTGTTCGAACTTGCCCCAGCCCGAAAGCGGCGGATGGATCGTGCAGGCGAGCCAGCCCTCGTGGTAGATCGAGCGCTGCCCGAGCATCGCGTAAAACTGGGTGCTCTTTGACGGAGCGTCGGGGTCGGTCAGCGCCGCGGCGAAGCTCTCGCCCTCGATCGGGTTCTGCCTGTGGCCGTTGATCTCTTCCGGGGGATCGATGCCGAGCAGCTCGTAGATCGTCGGCACGACGTCGACCGCGTGGATGTACTGGTCGCGGAAGGCCTCGTCGGCCACGATCTTGGCCGGCCAGGCAACCATGCACATGTCGGCCACGCCGCCCTCGTACCCGGCCCACCGCTTCCAGTAGGGAAATGGCGTGTCCAGGGCCCAGGCCCAGCCGGTGTTGTAGTGGTTGTTCGAGGCCGGGGTGCCGAGCTCGTCGATGTGCTTGAGCGTCTCCTCGGCGGTGTCAGCGATCCCGTTGAAAAAGCGCCACTCGTTGAAGCTGCCGTTCGGCCCGCCCTCGCCGCTGGCCCCGTTATCCGAGATCGAGACGATCAACGTGTTCTCCAGCTCACCGGTCTCTTCGAGGTAATCGAGCACCCGCCCGAGCCGGTCGTCGTAGTAGGAGATGTAGCCGGCGAAAACCTCGGCCATCCTGGTGAACAGGCGCTTTTCGTCGCCGCTCAGCGAGTCCCACGGACGCACCGTGTCGAGGCCCGGCCAGGGCTTGCCGTCGGGGCCGGTCCGCTCCGGCTCGCCGTGCGGGTTGATCGGCGAGAGCTCGGTGTCGTCGGGCAGCATGCCCATCTCTTTCTGGCGGGCGAGGATCTGGTCCCGGATCGCCTCGTAGCCGTCGTCGAACACGCCTTTGTACTTGTCGGCCCACTCGAGCGGCACCAGATGCGGGGCATGGCCGGCCTGCGGCGCGAAGTACATGAAAAACGGCTTGTCCGGGTCGATCACCTTGGCGTCCTGGATGAACTCGACCGCCTTGTCCGACATGTCGTCGGCCAGGTGGTAGCCGTCCTCCGGCCGTCCCGGGGGTTCGATCGGATGGTTGTCGTGCACCAGGTCCGGGTAATACGAATTGGTCTCGCCCCCGAGGAAGCCGTAAAAGCGCTCGAAGCCGCGGCCGAGCGGCCAGCGGCCCTTGTATGCGGCGAGGTTGCACTCTTCGCCGGGGGTCAGGTGCCACTTGCCGAGGGCGTAGGTGTTGTAGCCCTTCCCGGCCAGCACTTCGGAGATGAAGCCGCTCTCGAACGGGATCCGGGTGGAGATGCCGGGAAAGCCCGAGGCGAACTCGGCGATCGTCGCCATGCCGTTGGTGGTCGCGTTTCGCCCGGTCAGAAGAGAGGCCCGGGTCGGCGAGCAGAGAGCGGTCGTATGGAAGTTCGAAAACCGCACCCCCATGTCGGCGATCCGCTTCATGTTCGGCGCCTTGACCGGCCCACCGAAAGCATCCATGGTCGCGTAACCCAGGTCGTCCCAGGCGATCATCAGAACGTTCGGCGCACCCTCCTCGGCCCTGGGCGCCAGGTAAGGCCCCCAGTCAGGCTCCGAGTCCCTGACGTCGAGTGCGATCTTGCCTTTGAACTGCTTGTGCGGTTTGCTGTCCATGGGCGCAGGCACTAGCTCAGCAAGGTCGCTGGAATGTCACCCGTGACGGCTGACGAGCGTGAGCAGCTTCTCCCCGAGGACAACCCGTTCGCTCACCGTCCGTCACTCCCGCCAGCCCCAGTCCAGTAATCAGCCTTACCGGGGATCACC
>JAENXK010000030.1 GCA_016649615.1 Thermoleophilia bacterium | reverse complement strand
CTGTAGACGGGGTCGAGCGAGGCGTCGATCGCCTCCGCCCCCGCGGTGTCGCCGGCCTGATGCAGGTCCCATATCTGCCTCATCTGCCTGCCGGCCAGGTGCGAAGCGACCAGGATCCCGGCCGAACCGCCGAGCTTGAGCACCGGCATGAAAGAGGTGTCGTTGCCGGCGATCAGGTCCATTCCCCGGATCGGTTCGAGTTCGTCCTCGTTGGCCTGCTTGACCCCGACCACATTGGGGATCTCGGCCAGTTCGGCCAGAAATGCGGGCGACATGTTGATCACGACCCGGGAGGGGATGTTGTAGAGGATCAGCGGCAGGTCCGGGCTGCCGTCGGCGATCGCCTCGAAGTGGGCCCGCAGGCCGGCCCGGGTCGGGAGATTGTAATAAGGGGTTGTTAGCAGGCCGGCATCGGCCCCGGCGGCCGCTCCGGCCTTGGTCAGCTCGACCGAATGCCGGGTGTCGTTCGAGCCGCTGCCGAGAATCACCGTGGCCTCATCGCCGACCTCGCTGATCACGGCTCCCAGCAGATCCAGCTTTTCCTCGTCGTCAAGAGTCGGTGATTCGCCGGTGGTCCCGGCGACGACCAGGCCGTGCGAGCCGCTTTCGACCAGGCGGCGGGCCAGCTTGCGACTCTCGACCAGATCGACATCGCCGCCTTCGCCGAAGACGGTCGCCATCGCCGTAATCACACCCTGGATCTCGCTCACCGGAGGCACCCTATTAGATCGACCCCTACTGGTCTTCCGCGAAAACGGCCGGCCGGCGATCGGCCCAGGGATGAGCCGCTTCAAGCTGGGCGGCGATCCTGATCAGCACGTCCTCGCGCCAGATCGGGGCCACCAGCTGGATCCCGATCGGCAGGCCCTCGACGCTCTCGGCCAGGGGCAGCGAGATCGCCGGCTGGCCGGTGGCATTGAACAATCCGGTGAAGCCGGCGAACTGCCGTGCCTTCTCGATCGCGACCATTGGATCGGGGCCGGAATCATCGAAGGTGCCGAGCGGCTGGGGAATGTCCCCGAGAGTCGGGGTGAGGATAAGATCGAAACCGCCGTCCTCGTAAAGCCCGGCGAATATTCGCGTCGCAAGCTGATGCTGGGATACCGCGGACAGATATTCAGCCCCGGAGGTGTTGCGGCCACGCTCGATCAGGGCCCAGGTGAGCGGCTCGACGTCGTCAGCGGTGAGCTCACGGCCGACTATCGCACCAATCATGTCCGCGGTCTGGGCCTGCCCGGCAGCCCAGCGATCCATGAAGGTCTCAAACAGGTCCATCATCTCGCCAATCGGCGGCGGCTCGGGCCGGGATATTTCGTGACCGAGCGCCTCCATCCGGCCGGCAGCACCTTCGGCCGCCTCGATCACTACCGGGTTCGGCACGTCCCCGGTCAACGGGTCAGTCAGAAGCGCAATCCGCAGCTTGCCGGGATCACGCCCGACTTCTTCGGCATAAGGCCGCTCGGGCGGCGGTGCGCCATACGGATCCCCCGGCTCGGGACCACTGACCCAGTCGAGCATGGTGCCGACGTCACGGATCGATTTCGCCACAACGAACTCAGCGACCAGCCCCGACATCGTATCGCCGGCCAGAGGCGCTTCGGAGACCCGGGCCCGGCTCGGCTTCAGCCCGACCAGCCCGTTTACCGAGGCCGGGATCCTGATCGAACCGCCACCGTCGTTGGCGTGCGCGATCGGCACGATGCCCGCCGCCACCGCCGCTCCGGAGCCGCCGCTCGAGCCGCCTGGGCCGCGGGTGGTGTCCCAGGGGTTGTGGGTCGCGCCGTAGGCGACCGGTTCAGCGGTCGGCAGGATCCCCCACTCCGGGGTGTTCGTCTTGCCGATGGTGACCAGTCCGGCGCTCTTGAAGCGGAGCGCGAGCGCGGTGTCGAGAGGGTGCCGCATGCCAATTTCCTTGAGCAGCCGGTTGCCGGCGTGGTAGGGCTGACCGGCCAGCGACGCACCGAGATCCTTCAGCAGAAAAGGGACCCCCCGGAACGGGCCATCGGGAAGTTCGCCGGCGGCGGCCTCCCTGGCCTCGTCGAAAAGCGGATGGATGATCGCGTTGAGTTCAGGATTGACCGCCTCGGCTCTGGTGATCGCCCCCTCGATAAGCTCTGCCTGGGTGACCTCACCGGAACTGACCAGCTCCGCTTGGGCGGTCGCATCGAGGTGACTGATCTGACTGCTGGTAGCGCTCATTTAGAGAAGATTCTCCAATCCGACCGTGAAGCGGTCATCGAGTTGCCCGACCCTTTTCACTGCCAGGATCACGCCCGGCATGAACGAGGATCGGTCAATGCTGTCGTGGCGAATCGAGAGGGTCTGGCCTTCGCCGCCGAAGAGAACCTCCTGGTGGGCGACCAGACCCGGCAGGCGGACCGAATGGATCGGCTGGTGGACGTCGCCGCCGGCCGCCTCGATCAGTTCCGCGGTCCGCGCGGCGGTGCCGGAAGGAGCGTCCAGCTTGGCTGCGTGGTGAAGTTCGATGATCTCGCACTCGGGCATATGGCGGGCCACCTGTTCGGAAAGGGTCATCAGCAGCACGGCGCCGATGGCGAAATTCGGGGCGACGAAGCAGTTGGCGCCGGTTCCGCTGGATTCGGCCGCCTCCCGCAGGGCGCCGGGGTCGAAACCGGTGGCACCGACGACCACGTGCACTCCGGCCTCCAGACCGGCCCTGGCGTTTTCCAGCGAGGTGTCCGGCGTGCTGAACTCGACCAGGACGTCAGCCTCACCGAGTACCTCGCTGAGCCCGACCCCGAGAGCCGGGTCGGCCCGGCCCGTCAGTTCCATGCCCTCGGCCTCATCGACCGCACCGCAGACGGTCGCGCCCATGCGCCCGGATGCTCCGGCGACCGCGACTCTGATCACGCCGCCAGTCCTTCGGCTACCGACCCGACGGCCGCCCGGAACCGCTGCTCGTCACGGCCGACGCAGGCGGCCGAAAGCCGCTCGCCCGAATAGAGCTCGCTGGCAAGTTCCGAAAGATCTTCCACTCCGACAGCATCAACCCTGGCCAGCATCTCGTCAAGGGTGAGCAGCGGAATTTCGTGAAGGGTCGAGCGGGCCAGCCTGGACATCCGGGCGGCAGTCGACTCCTCGGCCAGGACCATGCGGCCCTTTACGTGTTCCTTGGCCCTGGCGACTTCGGCCGGGCTCACCGGAACCGATCGGATCTGCTCCAGCTCTGCGCCGATCACCGCGCAGGCCTGTTCGACGTTTTCTTCGCGGGTGCCGACATAGAGCGCAGCCACCCCGGTATCGGTGAACTGCTCGGAGTAGGTTCCCACCGAGTAGGCCAGCCCCCGCTCTTCACGAACCTCCCGGAACAGCCGGGAAGAACTCGATCCACCGAGGATCGAGTCAAGCACGGCGAGGGCGAAACGGCGCTCGTCGGCACGATTTATCCCTGGACCACCGAAACAGATGTGGTACTGCTCCGTGTCCTTGGTCGCGAACTGGAACCGCCCGGTCCCGGATGGCTGCTCAGGCTTCAGGGTTTCTGCCCCGTTCCCGGCTTCGGGGGCGAGCCGCTCGGCCAGGGCGACGATCTCTTCGTGGTCGAGACTGCCGGCCGCTGCGATCACGATGTTGCCGGCCGTGTAGCGGCCGGCGTGGTACGCCGCTATGTCCGGGACCGGGATATTGGCGATTACCTCGGAGCGGCCAAGGATGCGCCTGCCGAGCGGGGTATCGCCGAATATCGCGTCGGCCAGGTAGTCGTGTACCCGGTCTGAGGGTTCGTCTTCGTACATCGCGATCTCCTCGAGGACCACGTCGCGCTCGGAATCAATCTCGGGGAAGGTCGATTCGAGCAGCATTTCCCCCAGCAGGTCGAAGACGTCTTCGGTGTGCTCGTCGAGATAGCGGGCGTAGAGCTGAGTCGTCTCCTTGCCGGTGGCCGCGTTGAAGGCGGCGCCGAGCCCGTCGAAGCGCTCGGAGATCTCGATCGCACTGTAGCTCGGGGTTCCCTTGAACAGAAGGTGCTCGAGAAAGTGAGAGACCCCCGCCTGGGCGGGGGTCTCGTCACGTGAGCCGGTTCGGACCCAGAGGCCGAGGGCAACCGAGCGCACCGAGGGAACAACCTCGGTGATCACCCGGATACCGGCCCCGGTCTCTGTCAGCCGAGCCGACTCGTTCATTTAGTTGCGGCGTTCGCGGCTACCGCGATCGCGCCGACGCCGGCTGTCGCCGTCGCGGGAGCCACCGCCACGTCCGCCACCGCCACCGCCACCGCTCGAAAGCGAGGCGATCTCTTCCTTGGACTTGCCGCTGATCGCCGGGTCATCGGTCATGCGCAGGCCGATCCGGCCACGCTCGCGATCGACCTCGGCAACGGTCACGTCGATTTCCTGACCGGACTCGAGCACCTCCTCGACCGTCTCTACCCGTCCTCCGGGCTTGACGTTGGAGATGTGGAGCAGGCCGTCCGTGCCCTTGGTCAATTCGACGAAGGCGCCGAAGGTGGTCGTCTTCACGACCTTGGCGCCGGTGTACCGGTCGCCGATCTCGGCCTCCTTGGTCATCGAGCCGATCCGGGCCACGGCCTCTTCGACCTGGGTTCCGGTCGGAGCGTAGATCCTGATCGTGCCGTCGTCCTCGACGTCGATTTCGGCCTCGAACTCCTCGCAGAGGCTGCGAATCGTCTCGCCGCCCTTGCCGATGACCGCACCGATCTTCTCCTGGTCGATCTTGATCGATTCGATCCGGGGCGCGTGGGGTGACATCTCCTCGCGCGGACCGTCGATCGCCTCGGCCATCTTGTCGAGGATGAAGAGCCGGCCCTTGCGGGCCTGCTCGAGCGCATCTTCGAGGATGTCGAAGGTGACCCCGGTGATCTTGATGTCCATCTGGAGGGCGTTGATTCCGTCGGCTGATCCGGCGACCTTGAAGTCCATGTCGCCGAGGTGGTCTTCCACTCCGGCGATGTCGGTCAGCACGATGTAGTCGTCGCCCTCCTTGATCAGGCCCATGGCAACGCCGGCGACCGGGCTCGATACCGGTATTCCGGCAGCCTCCATCGCCATCGACGAGGCGCAGACCGAACCCATTGAGGATGAGCCGTTGGATTCAAGCGTCTCGGAGACCGCCCGCACCACGTACGGGAACTCCGCCTGATCCGGGACCGAAGGCGCCAGAGCACGTTCGGCCAGGGCGCCGTGACCGATGTCGCGGCGCTTCGGGCCGCGCATGAAGCCGGCCTCCCCTACCGAGAACGGCGGGAAGTTGTAGTGGTGGAAGAAGGTCTTGCTCGTTTCGCGACCGAGACCGTCGATCCGCATGTCCATCCGGGTCGTGCCCAGGGTGACGTTGCCCAGGATCTGGGTCTCGCCACGGGTGAACAGGGCTGAGCCGTGAACCCGGGGCGAAATGTCGACCTCGCACTCGATCGGCCGGATCTCGTCCTGGGCGCGACCGTCGGGGCGCTTCTTGTCGACGGCGATCGCCTTGCGGATGGTCTCCTTTTCGATCGACGAAAAGACGGCCTTGACTTCGCCGGCCCGGTCGGAGTCGACCTTGCCGTCGGCGTCGGCCGGGGCGAACTGGGCCAGGATCTCGTCCTTGACCTCGCCGAGAGCATCCTGGCGCTCGAGCTTGGCCTGGACCGAAGCGGCCTGCTTGATCTTCTCGCCGAAGGCCGAGTTGACCTCGGCGACCAGCGACTGATCGAGTTCCGGGGCTTCGATGACCAGCTTTTCCTTGCCGACCTTCTGGCGGAGCTCTTCGATCGCGGCGGTCAGCTTCTTGATCTCACCGTGGGCGATATCGAGCGCGTCGAGGATGTCGGCCTCGGCTACGCCGTCGGCACCGGCCTCGACCATCAGGATGGCCTCGTCGGTCCCGGCCACGATCAGGTCGAGGTCCAGATCTCCATGATCTTCCTCGTTCGGGTTGACCACGAAGTCGCCGTCGAGCTTTCCGACACGGACCGCGCCGACGTGCTTGGCGACCGGGATCTCCGAGATCGCCAGCGCGGCCGAGGCGCCGTTCATGGCGAGAATGTCGTAAGGGTGCTCCTGGTCCACCGACATCGGGATCGTCACCAGCTGGGTCTCGAAATGCCAGCCCTTGGGGAAGAGCGGACGGATCGGCCGGTCGATCATGCGGGCCGTCAGGGTGGCTTTCTCGCCGGCCCTGGCCTCGCGGCGGAAGAACGAGCCGGGGATCTTGCCCACGGCGTACATGCGCTCCTCGACGTCAACGGTCAGGGGAAGGAAGTCCACGTCACGTATACCGCCCATGGTGGCGGTGGACAGGACCTGGGTGTCGCCGGATTTGACGACTACAGCGCCACTGGCCTGTTTGGCGAGTTTTCCGGTCTCAAAAGAGATCTCGTCATCGCCAATCCGCGCAGTGACGCGCGTTACTTCAAAAATACTCATCGGTTGTTTCTACCTCCGGCCGCCCGGTTGGCGACCATCTGTCTTTAGAACTCACGTTCTCTTATCGCCGCCAAGATTACAGCCATTCGCCGTGCAACCCCGCCCCGCCCGGGGACCCCGCCCCGCCCGGGGACCAAGCCCCACCTGCCCACTGGCGATGGCCCGGGCGGTCGCCAGGTCGCCGATCTCCCCGGGTCAAACCATTCTCTGTCGAAAAAGGGGACGTATGCGGCCCGAATCCGACAGAGAATGTTCCCGGCACCGCTACCCGATCGCGTCGAGGATCAGTTGGGTCGGAGGGATGTCGATCGGGGTGTCGGACGCGTAGGACCATTCAACCGTGCCTTCCCCGTCGATCAGGACGAGCGAGCGGTTGGAGTGCCCGGCCTGCTCGAGATAGGCGCCGTATGCCGAAGCAACGGCTCCTTTGGGCTCGAAGTCGGCCAGCAGTTGCGTATCGAAACCGAGCGTTTCCCGGAACGCCTTGTGTGCGAAGGCCGAGTCCACGCTGATTCCGATCAGGCTGACCCCGGCCTCGTCCAGTTCCCGGGAGATCCCCTGGTAGAG
The DNA here is from genome assembly GCA_016649615.1 of Thermoleophilia bacterium. Lineage (GTDB taxonomy): Bacteria > Actinomycetota > Thermoleophilia > Solirubrobacterales > 70-9 > 67-14. The sequence goes on along the minus strand of JAENXK010000030.1, from coordinate 13,046 downwards.
GATCATCTGCTCGCTGCAGAGTGGGCTGAAGTCAAGTGGGTAGAAAGCGATCAGCAGGCGGCGTCTGGCAAAGCCGGACAGCGAAACTTCGTGACCAGTGTGGTCGGGGAGCGTGAAGTCGGGTGCCTTCGCGCCGGCTTCGATCAACGCGGTACCGCTGGTCAGTGACGCAGACCGAGTTCGGCGACCAGCTCGCGGTAGCGATCGAGGTCGGTCCGCTCGAGGTAGCGCAACAGGCGACGCCTCTTGCCGACCATCATCAACAGCCCCCGGCGGGAATGGTGGTCCTTGCCGTGCTCGCGCAGGTGGCCCGTCAGGTCGTTGATCCGCTCGGTGAGCAGCGCAACCTGGACTTCGGCGGAGCCGGTGTCGCCTTCGTTGCGGCCATACTTGCCGATCACTTCGGCCTTGTTGTCTTTGGTGAGGGTCATTTCGTTCCTTGGTTCGCGGCCGCGGGATCAGCCCCGTTCACGGCCGCTGGAAGCTAGCACAGATGCGTTTGGTGGCCTCCACATCCCGCTTCATCTGCTCGATGAGCTCTTCGGCCGAATTGAAGCGTCGCTCGCCTCGCAGACGCTCCACGAAGGCGACCCGGAGCTCCCTGCCGTAGAGGTCCACGTCCTGATCGATCAGGTGGGTCTCGATCAGGACGCCCCGGCCACTCTCGAAAGTCGGCCGGACCCCGATGTTGACAGCGGCCGGGAGGCCGTTGGCGAACGCTGCATAGACCCCGTGGCCGGGATTCACCAGGCGGTCATCGGGGACGATGTTGGCGGTCGGAAAGCCGAGTTTCCGGCCGCGCTGGTCGCCCGCGATCACCGTGCCCTCCAGCATGAACGGAACGCCCAGGCACTTGCGCGCCTGCTCGAGATCGCCGGCCGTGACCAGCGCCCTGATCCGAGTCGAAGAAACGATCTCCCCGTCGACCTCGACCAGCGGCTCGACCCTGGTCCTGAATTCCGGCCGCATGGCGAGCATTTCCGGCGTTCCTCTCGCCTTGGACCCGAAGCGGAAGTTGTCGCCGACCGAGACCTCCTCGGCCCCGAGCTGCCCGATCAGGATGTCCTCGATGAAGCCCTCGGCGCTGATCTTTGTGAAGTCCCGGTCGAACCGGATCACCACCAGCTCTTCGATCCCCAGTCCGTCGAGCACGTCCCGTTTGACGACGAACGGCATCAGAAGCTTCGGAGCCGCAGCCGGGTGAAGCACCTCCAGCGGGTGCGGCTCAAAGGTCAAGACCGTGTCGGCCCCCTTGATCACCGCCCGGTGCCCGACGTGGACCCCGTCGAAAGTGCCGATCGCGATGCTGCGCGGGCGGTGGACCGCGTCGCCGAGCTCGGTCACCCGGACCATCGAAGCCACCAGTTCCCGTCCGGAACGCTCATCCCCGGGGCTCCAGCACGACTTCGGCCTTCAATGTCTCTTGCCGGTGAGTGGCCACGGCGATCAGGTTATCCCCGTTGGCCAGGGCGACCTGACTCCCCGTCTTCAGACCGGCCGGCCCGGCCCGGTCGGGTACACCGCCGGAAACGACCCGGCCGGGGTCAAACGGCAGGGTCTGACCGTGGCCGATCCGGACGGCCTCCTCGTCCGATATCTCGACCCTCGGGAGGAAAGAGAGCGCTTCCAGCGGGCTGAGCACAGTGCCGGCCCGGTCAATCGCGATCGGCCCGACCGCGGTCCGCCGAAGCTCCTCACAGTAGGCGTCGGAAAGCGTTTCGATCACTGTCCGTATGTAGGTCCCGGAGCTGCATTCGATTTCATACCGGGCCCTCTCCCCCCCGGCCTCGATCAGATCGGCGCGATAGATCTCAACCTGTCTGACCGGTCGCTCGGCCGTCTCTCCACGGTGCGCCTTCCGGTAGAGGCGCTCGCCTCCGACCTTGACCGCCGAGGTCATCGGCACGGTCTGGGCGACTGTGCCGGTTTCCAGTTCGAGATCGGCGGGAATCACCCCGGTCTCGGTCAGATCGCCCTCCGGGTCCCCCGTGGTCGAACGCCAGCCCAGCCGCGCGGTCGCGACGTAGGTCTTCGGCAGTCCCTGCAGATAACGCTGCAGCCTGGTGGCACGTCCGAGCAGAACGGTCAGAAGACCGGTCGCGAACGGGTCTAGGGTGCCGGCATGTCCGACCTTTCCACCCCGCTCCCGGCGGACCCTTGCGACAACATCGTGCGATGTGACGCCGGCCGGCTTGTCAAATATCAGCACGCCGTTTTCCGGGCCGCGTGCGCTTCTCGGCGCCGATTCCACCCGGGACCGGCTTCAGCCGGTCGGCTGCTGGTCGAGTCCGCGACAGATCTCGCTGACTATCTGGTCGAACTCGAGTTCGGTCGAGCAACCGGCGGCGCGCACGTGGCCGCCGCCGCCGAACATCCGGGCCAGAGCTGAAACGTCGGTGTTGGCGTTTCCGGCTCTGAGACTGATTTTGCGGGCTGCGCGACCGCGGCTGACCTGGTCCCGGATCACGGCGGCAACCCGTATCCCCTCGATCGACCGGAGATGATCGACGATTCCCTCGGTCATCTCCTCCCCGGCGTCGGCCGCCTCGTAGTCTTCGGCAGTGATGTAGGTGGTGATCAGGTCGCCGTCACAGTGGAACTCGATGCCGCCGAGCGCCCGGCTGAGCAGACGGGCCTTCTCGATCGGAACGCTTTCGTAGAGCCGCTGGTTCACGTCGTCGACGTCAACGCCCGCCTCCAGCAGAGCGGCGGTGACTTCGTGTGTGCGCGGGGTCGTCGCGTCGTACATGAACTTGCCGGTGTCGGTGACGATGCCGATGTAGAGCGCCCGGGCCATGGCCGGCGTGATCTTCATATCCAGGAGCAGGGCCAGTTCGTAGATGATCTCGGCCGTGCTGGAAGCGCCCGGGTTGACGAAGTTCAGGTCACCGAATTCGGTGTTGTCGTGATGGTGGTCGATGTTGACGATCCGCTCGCCGCCGTCGCGGAGGAAGTCGACCGGCATCCGGTCGATGTTGCCGCAGTCGAGAAAAATGACCACCCGGTCCCGCAGGTCGGCCGGAGGTTCGTGGAAGACCTCTTCGAGCGGCATCTGACGGTACTCGATCGGCAGGGGGTACTCCTTGGCCGCGAGAAACATCACCGAGTCCTTGCCCAGCGCCCGCAGCAGGTAGTGAGTGCCCAGCAGTGAGCCGAGGGCATCGCCGTCCGGCCCCTCGTGGGTTGTCAGGAGGAACTTCTGTCGAGTCGTGATCAGCTCGGCGATCGATTCCAGATCGCCCTTGATCACCGGTTCCTGCTCCGGGGGCTGATTCATTCCGGCCCTTCCCCGGACTCGGCCTCGAGCAGCGCCGAGATCCGCATCCCGGTCTCGATCGATTCGTCGTACTCGAAGCTGAGCGTCGGCGTGCGCTTCATGTGGGTCTCGCCGTTGATCCGGCTCTGCAGCAGGCTGTGGGCACTTTTCAGGGCGTCCAGGGCGTCCGCCTTGGCCTGATCGTCGCCGAGCACGGTCACGTAGACCCGGGCCGACCTGAGATCGGGGCTCGTGTCGACCGAAGTAACCGCGACCATGTCCAGGCGCGGATCGCTCAGCTCAGAGGCGATCGCTTCGCCCACGACCTCGCGCAGAACCTGATTCACCCGTCTCATCCGCGAGGTGGCCATGCCCGCCTAGCTGAGGGTCTGCTCGACCTGCTTGGTCGAGAAGAACTCGAGTACGTCGCCCGGCTTCACGTCGGCGTACCCGTCCAGGACGATTCCGCAGTCCTGGCCTTCTTCGACGGTCTGCACTGCATCCTTGAAGCGGCGCAGCGAATCCAGCTTGCCGGTCCAGACCACGGTGCCTTCCCGGACGAGGCGCACGTTTGCTTCGCGACTGATCCTGCCTTCGGTGACCACGCAGCCGGCGATGCGTCCGACCTTGGAGGCCTTGAAGACCTCCCGGATCTCTGCTTCACCGAGCGTCTCCTCGACCTCGATCGAGTCGAGCATTCCCTCCATCGCCGCCCGCAGGTCCTCGGTGATCTTGTAGATCACCGTATAGGTCCGGACATCGACCCCTTCCGAGCGGGCGGCCCGGCGGGCGTCGCTGAGCGGTCGCACGTTGAAGCCGATGATGATCGCGTTCGATGCCGAGGCCAGCATGACGTCCGATTCGGTTATGCCTCCCGTCTGGGCCCGGATGATGTTGATCCCGACCTGCTCCTGCGGCACCTTGGCGATCTCGTCCTGCAGCGCCTCCAGCGAGCCCGCGACGTCGCTCTTGAGAACGATGTTGAGCTCCTTGAGATCACCGGTCTGGGCCCGGGCGAAGATTTCTTCCAGCGTGACCTTGCGGGCCTGCCGGCGGGCGATCGTCTCGGCCTTCAGCCGGTTCAGGCGTTCCTGCGCCATCTGCCGGGCCCGGCGATCGTTGTCGACCGCCTGCACGAACTCGCCGGCGTCACAGACACCGTCAAATCCGAGCACCTCGACCGGCATCCCCGGGACCGCCTCTTCAACCCGGTCACCGAGGTAGTCGTGCATCGCCCGGACCCGGCCCCAGACCGGGCCGGCCACGACCGAATCCCCTACCCGGAGCGTGCCGCGCTGTACCAGGACGCTGACCACCGGCCCGCGCCCGGGGTCGAGTTGTGACTCGATCACCGAACCCGACGCCGGAGCATCGACGTTCGCCGCGAGCTCTTCCAGCTCGGTGACCAGCAGGATCATGTCGAGCAGGTGGTCGAGGCCCTGATGGGTCTTGGCCGAGACGTCGCAGTAGATCGTGTCCCCGCCCCAGTCTTCGGGGTTCAGACCGTCGCTTGCCAGCTCGGTCCTTACGCGGTCGGGCTGTGCGCCCTCCTTGTCGATCTTGTTGACCGCGATCAGCATCGGCACATCAGCCGCGCGGGCGTGGTCGATCGCTTCCCTGGTCTGCGGCATCACACCGTCGTCGGCCGCGACCACGATCACGGCGACGTCGGTCACCTGGGCGCCGCGGGCCCGCATGGCGGTGAACGCCTCGTGGCCCGGGGTGTCGAGAAAAGTGATCGCCTGATCGGCGTGGTGGACCTGATACGCGCCGATGTGCTGGGTGATGCCGCCGGCTTCTCCCGCCGCCACCTCGGTTTCGCGGATCGCATCCAGCAGCGACGTCTTGCCGTGATCCACGTGGCCCATGATCGTGACCACGGGCGGGCGGTCGGTCAGCGATTCCTCCGTGTCGTCGAATTCCGGAGCCGGAGCCTCCTCTTCCGCCGCGGAGACGATTTCGATCTTGCGGTCGTATTCCTCGGCGATCGCCAGCACCGATTCGTCGGTGAGTGTCTGGGTCAGGGTCGCCATCTCGCCCATCATCATCAGCTTCTTGATCAACTCGGCCGAGCTCAGACCGAGCAGTTCAGCCAGATCCCGGACGGTTACTCCGGAGCTGACCTTGGTCGCCTCAGGCTCGGCAGGATCGGTGTCGACCGGGGTCGGCTCTTCCAGCAGGGGCCGCCGGCGCCTGCCGCCCCGGCGCCGGGGCGGTCGCTGCGGCGGTGGCCCGCCACCCTGCTCACGGCGGGAGGCTTGTGAATCGATGACAACTCGCCGGCGCTTTTTTCCGGCCGCGGACGACTCGGCCGCAGCCGGACCGGAGCCGTCAGTGGGACTGACCGGCTTTTTCGAGGTCGCGGGACCGGGCTTGGCCGGCTCGGAGTCCTTGCTCGGCGGAGCCGCGGCTTTGTCTGCCTGCGGGGCCGGCTTCGCGGCAACCTTCTTCTTCGGAGCCGGCTTCGCCGCGGCGTCCTTCTTTGCGGCCGGTTTCGCGGGCGCCGGTTCGGGAGCTTTGGTATCAGCTGGTGCAGAGCCATTTCCCGCGGCGGTCAGAGCCTTCTTGGCAACCTCGACCTCAACACTCGAGGCCGCCGCCTTGGCCTCTACGCCGGCAGCGTTCAGCGCAGCAAGGAGCTCCTTGCTGGTGACGCCCTCGGCCTTTGCTATCTCATGGACGCGCTTCTTGCTCACTCGGGCTGATCATCTCCGGTCACTTCGGTCCGAGCGGCTTCATCAGCCGCCTCAACTGCCTCAGTTTCGTCGGCCACCTGTGCTTCGTCGGCCACCTGTGCTTCGTCGGCTGCTTCCGCCACATCAACCGGCGCGGATTCCTCCGCGGCGTCGGATTCTCCGGCTGCCTCGGCGTCTTCGGCTCCCTCAGCGCCTTCAACTTCCACTGCTTCTTCAGCTTCCTCAGCGCCTTCGGTCCCTTCCACCGCTTCTTCAGCTTCCTCGGCGCCTTCAACTTCCACAGCTTCTTCAGCTTCCTCGGCGCCTTCGGTCTCTTCCACCGCTTCTTCTTCTTCGCTCGGTTCGACGAATGCGGCCTCGGCCGCCTCAGCCATCGCCACGACCGCGGCCTCATCCGACTCGGGATCGGCCAGCAGGGCGACCTCTTCGTCGTCGAGTCCGGCCAGTACGCCGACCTGGCTGGTGCCGAAACGTGAGAGCGCCTGGTGCTGCGGCAGGCCGCAGTAGGTCGAACCGCCCACGGCGGCGTTCGGGCAGCGGCGGCCGCTGGAAAGCACGGCCATGCAGCGCCCGTCGAACTCCTCTTCGCCTTCGTATTCGTGCTGGCTTTCTTCCTTGGCGAACTCGCTCTCGGACTTGATGTCGACCCGCCAGCCGGTGAGGCGCGCGGCGAGACGGGCGTTCTGTCCGTCACGCCCGATCGCCAGCGACAGCTGATCGTCCGGGACGACCACGGTCGCCTGCATCTCTTCGTCGTCGACCAGCACTTCACGGACCCTTGCCGGCGAGAGAGCCTTGGCGACGAACCTGGCCGGTTCCTCGTTGTAAGGAATGATGTCGATTTTCTCGCCGCGGAGCTCGGATACGACCATCCGCACCCGCGAGCCCCTCGGTCCGACACAGGCGCCGACCGGGTCGACGCCGTCGGCGTGTGAGACCACCGCGATCTTCGACCGGTAGCCGGGCTCGCGCGCGACGCCGACGATCTCGACCAGCTTGTCGGCGATCTCCGGGACTTCGAGTTCGAACAGCCCCTTGATCAGTTCGGGGCTGCGCCGCGATACGACGATGCTCGGGCCCTTGGTCGACTCGGAAACGTCGGTGATCACGGCCTTCACCCTCATGCCGTGGTCATAGCGTTCGCTGTAAACCTGTTCCGACTTGGGCAGCAGGGCCTCGACCCGCTCGCGGAGCTGAACCAGGGTGTATCGCTTGTCGGACTGCTGGATCAGGCCGGTGATCAGCTCGCCGACCCGGTCGTGGTACTCCTCGTACATCATCTGGCGCTCGGCCTCGCGGATCCGCTGGTAGATCACCTGCTTGGCAGTCTGGGCGGCGATCCGCCCGAAATCGTCCGGGGTGACATCGTGCGAGGTGATCTGGTCCTCGTACGGAGCCAGGACCTCGGGATCGAGTTCCGGTTCCTCCGGCTCGCGCATCTCGCCCGTCTCGGGGTCGATCGTGCGCTCCTGCTCGGCGATCGCCTCTTCGAGCAGCTTCTCCTCGAGCTCGACCGGAAGAATCAGCTCGAACACCCGGAAGTCGCCGGTCTCGTGGTCGAGATCGACCCGGGCGTAACGCGCCGATCCGGGGCTCTTGCGGTATGCCGAGAGCAGGGCGTCGGCCAGCGCATCCATCAGCGTGTCGGCCGCGATTCCTTTTTCCTGTTCCAGTACTCGTACCGCGTCAACAATCTCCTGGGTCACTTGGCTGCTCCTTCTGCAGTGTCTGGTACGAGATGGGAACGATCGACGCTCCGGTAGGGAATTCGGATCTCGCGGCCGTCGAAGCCGAGAGCCACTTCCTGTCCGGCCGCTTCAAGAATCGTCCCGGTGAAGTTGCGCCGGTCCTCGATCGGCTCGACGGTCCGGACCTTCGCCCGCCGGCCCTCGAATCGGGCGAAGTGCTCCGGCCGGGTGAGCGGGCGCTCCGGACCCGGTGAAGACACCTCCAGCGAATGCTCGACCAGGAGATCGCCGAGGCCCGAAGTGACCCGCTGGCAGAGCTCGAGGCTGACCCCGTCCGGGTGATCGATGAAAAGGCGCAGGCCATCACCTCCGGCCTGTTCCAGAGCCAGAAATTCGATCTCGGGATCGATTTCAGTAAGGCGTTCTTCGATTTTGGTGGAGTCCGGTTTCATGGGGTTTTTTGACCTCGGAGCCAAAAAAAAGCGGGCAAGGCCCACTTCTCGACAAAGCTGGAGGGGAAAAGCGTCTCTCAGTATAGCCCCACATCTGCTCCGGGCCAAGCTCGACCTTCGACGCGCCCGGCCCTGCCTCGACCTCCGGCCCCGATCGGCGGAGGGGCACGGGCCACGCAGTCAGATATCAATCAGGACCGTAACCGGCCCATCCCCGCTGATGTCCACCCTCATATCGGCTCCGAATAGCCCTTTCTCCGCCTCGAGCAACTCGCAGACCATCTCGTAGAGCGGTTCGGCGACTTCGCCCGGCGCCGCGCCGAACCAGCTCGGCCGGTTGCCTTTCGAGGTGTCCCCATAGAGGGTGAACTGGCTGACGCAAAGCACCTCGCGCGCCCCGAGCGGCTCGTTCATCCTGCCTTCCCGGTCACTGAAGATCCGGAGGCGCCCCAGCTTCGAAGCCATCCGCTCGGCCTCCCGCGCGGTATCGCCGGCCCCCACCCCGAGCAGGACCACCATGCCGGGACCGATCCGCGAGACCTCCTCACCCCCGACCGTGACCGCCGCCGCGCTTACCCGCTGCACGACCGCCTTCAACTGTCGGCCGGATCACTCAGCTCGAGAGCCCGATCAAGGATCCGCCCGGCGATCTCTGACTTTTCGGCGATCGGGACCTGCTCCGCCTCGCCGGCGGTGATCAGGGTGACCGCGTTTTGATCACTGTCGAACCCGATCGCCGGATCAGAGACGTCATTGAGCACGATCAGATCGACGCCCTTGCTTTCAAGCTTGCCCCGGGCGCGCGCTTCGGCCTCGCCCCCGTGCTCGGCCGCGAAACCGACCACCGTCTGGCCCGGACGCCGGTCGGCGGCCAGCCCGGCGAGGATGTCCTCGGTCGGCTCGAGGCTGATCGTCAAGTCACCTTCGCCGCGTGACAGCTTCCCGGGGGACTGCTCGACCGGGCGAAAGTCAGCCGGCGCCGCCGCCATCAACAGCAGGTCGCTCCCGGAGAACCTCGCACGGCAGGCCTCGGCCAGACCGGCCGTATCCTCGACGTCGACCCGTTCGACTCCGGACGGCTCTTCCAGCCCGACGTTGGCGGCAATCACTGTGACCTCAGCCCCGCGCCGGAGAGCGGCCTCGGCCAGGGCAAAGCCCATCCGGCCGCTGGAGCGGTTACCCAGGAAGCGGACCGGATCGATCGCCTCGCGGGTCCCGCCGGCCGTGACCAGGACCTTCAGACCGGCCATGTCGCCGCTGCCGGAGGCGTGGGCGAGGGCCGAGTCGACCCGGGCCATGAGTTCCTCGGGCTCGGGCAGGCGGCCGATCCCGTATTCACCCTTCGAGGCCAGCCGGCCCTCGCCCGGCTCGATCACCTCGACCCCCCTCGACCTCAGGGTCTCGAGATTTGCCTGAGTCGCATCGCTCCTGAACATCCGGTCGTTCATCGCCGGGGCGACCAGTCTCGGCGCCCGGCAGGCCAGAAAGGCGGTGGTCAGGATCGAGTCGGCCTGGCCGGTGGCCAGTTTGGCCAGAGTGTTTGCCGAGGCGGGAGCGACCAGGAAGACATCAGCTGCCTCGGCCACGGCGAGATGGCCGATCGGCTCGTGATCGGGCTGCTCCTGCCCGGGAAAGGCGCCCCGCATCGGGTCGCGCTCGAACTCCGAGGTCAGGACCGGCGCACCGAGGATCCCCTCGAAAGTGTCAGGCCCGACGAATCGACGGGCCGACGCGGTCATCAGGACCCTTAGCGAGTGCCCCTCCCCGGTCGCCAGCCGCACGAACTCGACCGCCTTGTAGGCCGCAATCCCGCCGCTTACGCCGAGCAGGATCTTCGCCAAGGTCGCCTCCGGGCCGGGACCGGACCGGGCTCAGGTCCGGTATTCGTACTTGAGCTTGCCCTCGGCAACTTCTTCGAGGGCGAGCGTCAGGGCGCCTTTGCCGGGCTCGGCCGGAACCATCGGCGGCGGGTACTCGCCATAGCCACCTTCCTGGAGGCTCTGGTAGTAGCTGTTGATCTGCCGCGCACGGCGCGCGCTCACAACTACGGCCGCATAGAGGGAGTCAGTGTGTTCCAGAAGCTGGTCGACGCGTGGTTTGATCATCCCGGCGATTGTGACAGCTTGTCCCGGACTATGGCTTCCAGCTCTGTGGTCGCACGCTCGAGATCGTCGTTCACCACCTGATGCTGGAACTCGTCCCGGGCCAGGAGCTCCTCCTCGGCCACCGCAAGACGGGCCTTGATCGCCTCCGGGTTATCGGTCCCCCGCCCCTCCAGTCGTGACCTGAGCGAGTCGTGCCCGGGCGGGGCGATGAATACCTGCACCGCCGCCGGCATGGTGTCGCGCACCTGGCGGGCCCCCTGGACCTCGATCTCCAGCACCACCGGATGGCCCGCCGCGATCCGCCCCTCGACCTCGGAACGGAGAGTCCCGTAGCGGTTACCGCTGTAGTCGGCGTACTCAAGGAACTCTCCCGCGGCGATCCGCCGGTCGAACTCCTCCGGTTCGAGGAAGTGGTAATCGACCCCGTCGGCTTCGCCGCCCCTCGGTTTCCGGGTGGTCGCCGATGTCGAAAGCTGAAGTGACGGAATCCGTTCCCGCAGCCCGCTGATCAGGCTTCCCTTGCCGACGCCGGACGGACCGGTGATGACGAACACGGATGATTTGGCGGAGGTCATCGGGAGCGCCAGCCTAAACGATGCTCAGGACCCCAAAAGCCGCGTCGGGCGGCTATCGGCGGAGCAGTGAGACCAGCTCGCCGCGCTGGCGTTCCGAGAGCCCGCCGATCGTCTTCGCGGGCGATATCCGGCACTGGTTCAGCACCCGGTTGGCCTTGACCCGGCCGTACTTCGGTACCGCCAGCAGCACGTCAAATACCTTGGCCGTCAGCACGTACTCCGGCGGATCGGCGAGCAGATCCTGGATGGTCACCCGGCCGGCTTTCAGGTCACGTTTCAGCTGTGCCCGGGCAGTCCTGATGCCGTTCGCCTGCCGGAGAGCTTCCATGCGCTGATCACGAGACCTTTCGGGAGCTTCCGGCTGTCCGGAAAAAGTCTTGGCGCTGGGAGGCATCACGGCGGCGAGTATAGACGGGTTTTCGGGCGGGGATGCGCGAAAGGGGCCAAAATCGCCAAATCCACCTAAACCTCAACTCAAGGTTGATGCCTGTGCCTCGGCGAGAGACCCGAAACCGCGCCGCTGCAGGGCATCCGGAAGGCCTTCCCGCACCACCTGACCGGCTCGCGGGTTGCGAAAGTTCTCGGTACCGACCGCCACGACCCGGGCGCCGGCGAGGATGAACTCGAGCGCCGACTCGCCATCGGACACCCCCCCCATGCCGACCACCGGAATCGAGACCGCGGCGGCCACCGCACGCACCTGTGCCAGGGCCACCGGCCGGATCGCCGGCCCCGAGAGCCCGCCGCCGCCGGCTCCGAGCCAGGCCCGGTTGTTGTCGGGATCGATCGCGGTGGCCTTGAGCGTGTTGACCAGCGATACCGCGTCCGCTCCGGCCGCCTCCGCCGCGACCGCGACCCGCTCGGGGTTGGCTACGTTCGGAGTCAGCTTGACGATCAGCGGTAGGCCGGTGAGCGGACGGAGAGTTCTGACCAGGGCCGTGATCTCGTCCGGCTGCTCGCCGACGATCAGGCCCGAGTGCACGTTCGGGCAGGAGACGTTCAGTTCGAGTCCGGCCACCCCGGCCCGGCCACCGACCGCTTCGACCAGTTCGGCGAATCCTTCGGCGCTGTCGGCCATCACCGAGACGATCAGCGGCACCGGCAGTTCGCTCAGCTCTCCGAGATCCCCCTCGCAGAAGGCGGCGAGCCCGGGGTTCGGCAGCCCGATCGAGTTGATCATGCCTGACGGGGTTTCCCAGAGCCGGTGGGGCGGGTTGCCGGCCCTCGGCTCGACCGTGATCGTCTTCGAGACGAATCCGGCGAACGGGAACTCCGAGACCAGCACGTCCCCGAAAGCCTTCCTGGCCGCAAGTGCGTCGAATGTGCCCGAGCCGTTGAGCACCGGGTTCTCCAGAGGGATGCCGCACAGCTCGGTCGACAGATCGATGCCGGTGCCGTCCGGATCTTCCGGTCCGGTCGCTTCGGAGCGGCTCATTCCGGCGCCGCCTCGCCGGCCATCGCGCTGGCCACTTCGTCCCCCCGGAGCACCGGACCGTCGATGCAGAGACGCAGGTACCCGCCATCGGCCCGGGGCACCGCGCAGCCGAAGCAGGCGCCGAATCCGCAGGCCATCGGTGATTCCAGGGCCAGCTCGACCGGGACCGAGTAGTCCGCACACAGCCGGCGCACGGCTTCGAGCATCGCCGGGGGACCGCAGGAGTAGACCACCCCGGCGCCGGCATCGTCGCCCTCGAACATGCGCAGGAGCAGGTCGGTCACGTATCCGGTGTGGCCGGAGCTGCCGTCTTCGAAGGCGAGCCGGGTCTCCTCGCAACCGAACAGCTCCTCGACCCCGCCGGAATGGGCCCGGTTCCGGAAGCCGAGCAGGGTCCGGCTCGGTATCCCGCGCCCGGTCAGGGCACGCTTCTGGATCGCCAGCGGAGCGATCCCGATTCCGCCTCCGACCAGGATCGCCCCGGCCGCGGCCGGGTTGAGTTCCCTGGGCATCGAAAACGGCCGCCCGAACGGCCCGGCCAGGTGGCACTCGTCCCCGTGACCGAGTTCTGCCAGGCGGCTAGTTCCGGGGCCGACCGCCTCGATCAGAAATTCGAGCCGGACCGCCCCCGGGGATCCGGTGCTCCGGGCGACCGATATCGCCCGCGGCAGGAAGGGCCTGCCTCCCTCGCCCTCCCAGTTGCCAGCGCCTGCAAGCATGTAGAACTGGCCCGCCGCCGGTTCGGGCCCGGCCCTGTCGATCAGGGTGAAGATCCGGTAACCGCCGGTCGCATGGCTCTCGCCGACCCGGCACCGGCGTCGGTCGAACGGTGCAAGTGG
>JAENXK010000088.1 GCA_016649615.1 Thermoleophilia bacterium | reverse complement strand
TGCGATTCTCTCGGTCTTCGCAATCGCTTCGCTGACCGCTTTCGGCTGCGGCGGCAGTGACGACAGCGGCGAGCCGGCGGCGACCGAGGCCACCGGTACCACCTCGGCAGCGCCGGAGATCACGATGGCCGAGTTGATCACCCTCGGCGACGGTATCTGCGCCGAGGTCAACGCCGCCGTCGGCACGATCACTTCATCGGATTCGGCCGAGGCCTCGGTGGTCGAGACCCAGGTGTCGGATATCTACAGCGGCATGGCTGACCGCCTGGCTGAGCTGGGCACGCCCAGCGACGGTTCCGCGCCGACCCAGGTGATAAATGCCGCCCGGGCCCTGGCGGACTCGAATTCGGCCGACGGTGCCGCCGCCCTGGAAGAGTTCCAGTCGGCCGCAGCCGCCTACGGGTTCACCGACTGCGCCGACGCTCCTGCAGCGCCGTCCGGTTCAACCGCCGGTTCAACCGGGACGCCTTCAGACAGCTCCGGTTCGGGGAGTGCCACCGAGCCCGCACCCGCACCGGCGCCCGCTCCGGCGCCCGCTCCGGCGCCACCCGCGACCGGTGGTGGCGTCGCCCCCTCGACCGGTGGTGGTTCGGGCGGTTCGGGCGGCAGCTCCAGCGGTGGCATCAGCCCGGGCTGAGAGCCGATCCCCGCAGGCTCCGGCCCTGCCCCCTCACCCGGTCCAGGCCGAGTAGAGACGTTCGTAGTAGCCGTTCCCGGCCAGGAGTTCGTCGTGGCTTCCGGTCTCCACGATTCGGCCGTGATCGAGCACGACGATCCGGTCTGCCCGCTGGATCGTCGAAAGCCGGTGGGCGATCACCACCGAGGTCCTTTCGCTCAGCAGCCGGTCGAGAGCCGCCTCGATCGTGCGTTCGGTCTGGACGTCGACCGAGGAGGTCGCTTCATCCAGGATCATGATTCTCGGTGACGCCAGAATCACCCGGGCGAAGGAGACCAGTTGGCGCTGGCCGGCCGAGAGTTTGACGCCGCGCTCGCCGACTTCGGTTTCGATCCCGTCGGGGAGACGTTCGATGAAGGGCCGTGCACCGACCGCATCCGCGGCCGCGGCGATTTCATCCGCGGATGCGTCGGGGCGGCCGAAGCTGATGTTCTCTCCGATTGTCCCCGAGAAGAGAAATCCCTCCTGGGGGACGATCCCCATCTGGGCCCTGAGCGACCGCTGGTGGTATTCGGTGAGGGGCCTGCCGTCAACCAGGACCCGGCCATGCTGGGGATCGTAGAACCGGGTGATCAGCTTTGCCATCGTCGACTTGCCGGCTCCGGTACTGCCGACCAGCGCCACGGTCTGGCCCGGCTCGATCTCGAGCTCGATTTCCCGGACGGCCCAGGTCGGCTCCGGCTCGTTTCCGTCCCCGTAACTGAATGACACCCGGTCGAACTCGATCCGGCCCTCGAGCGGCCCCGGATCCGCGGAGCCCGGCAGGTCGACGACGTCAGGTTCGGTGTCGAGCAGGATGAAGATCTTGTCCAGGGCGGCCATGCCCTGCTGGTAGGTGGCATAGAGCTGGGCGAGCTGTTGGATCGGGTCGAAAAAGAGCTGGAGGTAGCCGATGAAAGCCACGACTACGCCAATCATGATCTGGCCGTTTATCGCCTGGTAGCCACCGAAAAGCAGGATCGCCGAAGTGCCCAGCGCGGTCAGCAGCTCGGTGGCCGGAAAGTAGCTCGCGTTCAGGTAGACGGTGCGCATGTTGGCCTCCCGGTTGGCCTGGTTGAGCTCTTCCATGCGCGCCATATGGCGTTCCTCCTGACCGAAACTCCGGACCACCCGGACCCCGCTGATCGTTTCCTGGAGGTGCGAGGTAATCGCCGAAATGCGCTCCCGGGTCTCCCGGAAGGCCCCGGCGGAGAAGGTCCGAAAGACCATGCCGGTCAGGAACAGCAGCGGCAGCACCGCAAAGGTGATCAGGGCGAGTCGCCAGTCGAGCAGCAACAGGATTACGACCACGCCGACCAGGGTCAGCAGATTGGAGAAGAGGGTGACGATGCCTTGGCTGATCAGCTGGTTGAGCGCCTCGATGTCGTTGGTCATCCTCGAGATCAGGGCGCCAGGGCGATTGCGCGTGAAAAAGCCGATCGACATCTTCTGGAGGTGCCTGAAGACCTGCTCACGCAGATCCTGCAGAACCCGGGTTCCGATCCAGCCGACCAGATAGGCCTGCGCGTATGAGGCGAGCGCGAAGGCGACGGTCACCAGGGCGAACGCCAGGACGATCCTGGCCAGGGCGGCCTCGTCGTCGGCCAGGATGCCGGAGTCGATCGCCTGGCCGGCGAGGTATGGCGGCGCCAGTGAGGTCAGGCTGGCGGCGACCACCGCGAAGAAGGTCGCCACGATCCGCAACCGGTAGGGCCCGAGCAGCCCCAGAACCCAGCGGACCTTGCGGGCCCGCCCGGGTTCACCCCTGAACCTCCGGTTCTCGCGGCTCATCCGGTCACCTCGATCGCCTCGTCGATGTAGCGCGGTCCGTCGGCGTCTTCGGGCACCACGAGCCTGCGGTAGAGGTCCGATCGCTCGAGCAGCTGTTCGTGGGTGCCGCGGTCGGTGATCCGGCCGCCATCCATGACGATGACCTCATCGGCCAGCGAGATCGTCGAGAGCCGATGGCCGATCACGAACGTCGTGCGGTCACGCATCACCTCGGCCAGGCCGGACCGGATTTCCCGTTCGGTCGTTGCGTCGAGCGAGGAGGTCGCGTCATCCAGGATCAGGATCCGGGGGTCGGCCAGTAGTGCCCGGGCGATCGCCACCCGCTGTCGCTGGCCGCCGGAGAGAGTCAGCCCGCGCTCGCCGACCACCGTGTCGTAGCCGTCGGCGAGCTCGTCGATGAAGCCGGTCGCCCGGGCCTGCTCGGCGGCCCGGGCGATCTCGGGTAGCCCGGCGTCGGCTCTGGCGTAGGAGATGTTGTTGGCGATCGTGTCGCTGAACAGGAAGCTGTCCTCGGAGACGTAGGCCATTTCGCGGCGAAGCGAAGCTACGTCGACGGTCCTCAGGTCGGCTCCGTCAACCGAGACCGAACCGTCACTCGGGTCGTAGAGCCTCGCGATCAGTGAGACCAGACTGGTCTTGCCGGACCCGGACGGGCCGACGATCGCGACCCGGGAGCCCGGCGCAACTTCGAGGTCGATCCCGGACAGGGCCTCCGGGGTGGCCGGCCCGTAACGCAGCCGGACCGAAACCATGCTCACCCGGCCGTCGCCGGCGGGCAGCGGCGGCGCGCCCTCGGGCGAGCTGATCTCGGGGTCGCGGTCGAGCACCTCGAACAGCCGGTTGCCGGCGGCGATCGCTCTCTGGCCCATGCCGAGCGCCATCCCGACCATGCGGAGCGGGGAGGAAAGCAAGATCATGTAGGTGTAGAAGGCGGTGAACTGGCCGAGGTCGAGGCTGCCGTTGATCACCTGCCGGCCGCCGATCAGGAGGACCAGGGCCGTGCCGATCTGGGGCAGGGCGCCGATCAGGGGGGAGAAGAAGGCCTGGATCCGGGTCGAGATGATGCTCTGGTCGAACAGCCGCGAGACCGATCCCTGAAAGCGCTTGAGCTGGTGGTCTTCCTGGGCGAAGGCCTTGACCACCCGGACCCCGGTCACGTTCTCTTCGGCTTCGGCGGTCAATTCGGCGATCCGCTGCTGGACCTCCTGCATCGCCGGGCGCGAGCGACGCGTGTAGCGAACTGCGGTGATCACGACGAGCGGGGCGGGCAGCAGCGCGATCACGGCCAGTCCGGGGTTGATCCAGAACATCACAGCGCCGGCCAGAAGCACGGTCAGGAAGCTCTGGGAGAAGAAGATCAGGCCGTACCCGAGAAAGAATCGGATCGCCTGCAGGTCGACCGTCGCCCGCGACATCAGCTGGCCGGTCTGGCGGGAATCGAAAAAGCCGAGCTCCAGCCGCTGAAGGTGGTCGTAAAGTCTCTGTCTGAGGTCGAACTCGACCGCCAGCGAGACCCTTCCGGCGACGATCCGGCGCACCATGGTCAGCCCCAGCCGTAGGATGGCTGCCCCGATGATCACGCCGACCAGAGGAAGCAGCTTGTCCTTTTCTCCCGCCTCGATTGCGTTGACCGCCTCCCCGATGAGCCAGGGGATCAGCACGGTCACGCCCATCGCCGCCCAGGCGAACGCCAGCGAAACCCAGAGTTCGCGGCGGTGCGGCCGGAGGAAGCCGAGCAGTCGTCTGAACGTGGGCATCCCACCCACTATACAAACTGAAGTATTGGCCAGAACCGTCTCGAGGCCGGCCCACAGGTGAATCCCCGGCTGATCAAGATCCTGGTCTGTCCTCACTGTGGCGGTGCCCTGCGAGAGAACGCGGGGGCCCTGATCTGCAGCGCCGGCCACACCGCCAACATCGCCCGACAGGGCTACGTCAGTCTGCTCGGCCGCGATTCCGGGACCCACACCGCCGATTCGGCCGAGATGATCGCCGCCAGGGAGCGCTTCCTGGCGAGCGGACACTTCGATCCACTGGCCGCGGCCGTCAGCGGCGAGGTCGGGCGGGCACTCGACGACCTCCCGGACGGAGCGATCGTCGATCTCGGGTCGGGCACCGGCTACTACCTGGCTGCAGTCCTCGGCGCCTGTGGCTCCGGGGCCGGGGATGCCTCCAGAATCGGCCTCGGCATCGACAATTCGAAGTTCGCGGCCCGCCGGTCCGCCAGATGCCACCCCGACGCGGGAGCGATCGTCGCCGACATCTGGGATGAGCTGCCGGTGGCGACCGGTTCGGCGGCGATCGTGCTCGACATATTCGCTCCGCGCAACGGCGAAGAGATTCGGAGGATTCTGACTCCGGGTGGGATTCTGATCGTGGTCACTCCGACCGCCCGTCATCTTGGTGAGTTGATCGGACCGCTGGAGATGATCTCGGTCGATACCGACAAGGAACTCAGGCTGGAGAAGACCCTCGGCGATCTGGCCGAAGGAATGGAGATCAGCGAATTCGAGTGGGAGGTGGACCTTGGCCGGGAAGCCGTGCGCGACGTGGTCGGAATGGGTCCGAGCGCGGGCCGGACTGATCCCGGCAGGTTCGAAAAGGCGCTGAATCAGCTTCCGGACCCGGTGAAAGTCACCGGTTCGGTTCGGATCGGCAGGTCCCGGCGCCGGTAGGGTTCGATGGCACAAGGCCGGTGGCCGTTATTGGCCGCCGGGACGGGCGGATTGAAGACGGAGGATGGGGCGTGACCGATCGCAAAGATGCATCAGAGTTCACCAGGGCGGCCAACGAGGCGTTCCTGAAGGAACTTCCCTTCGGGGACGTTCGGGATTTCGAGGACGCCTCCCGCGGTTTCATCGCCCCGCTGCCGGAGGGCCACGTGGTCAAGGAGGACGGTGATTTTGTCTACGACACGGCCCGGCTTGCCTTCACCGAGGATCGCGAGGACTCTCCCGACACGGTGAACCCGAGCCTCTGGCGGCAGGCCCGCCTGGTCGCGAAAGGCGGACTGTTCAAGGTCTGCGACCGGATCTACCAGGTGCGCAATCTGGACATTTCGAACCTCACCGTGATCGAGGGCGATACGGGGGTGATCGTGGTCGACCCACTGATCTCGGCCGAAACCGCCCGGGCCGCGCTCGATCTCTACTTCGAACACCGGCCGGAGAAGCCGGTGGTTGCGGTGATCCATTCCCACAGCCACGTTGACCACTACGGCGGCGTCCGGGGGATCGTTGAAGAGCGGGATGTGCACGCCGGCAAGGTGAAGATAATCGCTCCGGAGGGCTTCCTCGAAGCCGCGGTGTCCGAAAACGTGATGGCCGGAAATGCGATGTCGCGCCGGGCTATGTACCAGTTCGGGCCGCTGCTGGCTCCGGACGAGAAGGGCACGGTCGGAGTCGGTCTGGGCTCCGGAATATCGCTCGGCACAATCACCCTGATTCCGCCCAGCGATCACATCACCGAGGACGGTCAGCGTATGGTGATAGACGGTCTCACCTTCGAGTTCATGCCGACCCCGGACACCGAAGCACCGGCAGAGATGCACTGGTTCATCGAAGAGCTGGCGGCGGTCACCGCGGCGGAGAACTGTGTGCACACACTTCACAACACCTACCCGATCCGGGGCGCTCAGGTTCGCGACCCGCAGGCCTGGTCTCATTACCTGAACGAGACGATCGAACGGTGGGGGAGCCGGGCGGAAGTCATGTACGGCATGCACCACTGGCCGGTGTGGGGCAGCGACCGAGTGGTCGAGATGCTCGGCAAAGGCCGTGACGCGTACCGCTACATAAACGACCAGACCCTGCGCCTGGCCAATCACGGTTACACACCGGTCGAGATTGCGGAGATGGTGAACCTGCCGGATTCACTCGCCCGACACTGGGCGCTACGTGACTACTACGGGACGGTCAGTCACAACGTCAAGGCCACCTACACCCGCTACCTCGGCTGGTATGACGGCAACCCGGCCAACCTGAACGGCCTGCCTCCGGTCGAGGCCGCCGAGCGCTACGTCGAGTTCATGGGCGGCGCCGAACAGGTGGTGACCCGGGCAAGGGAATATTTCGAGAAGGGCGAGTACCGCTGGGTCGCCGAGGTCGTTAACCGGGTCGTATTCAGTGATCCGTCCAACCAGGAGGCACGCGAACTCGAGGCCGACGCGATGGAACAGCTCGCTTACCAGGCCGAGTCGGCCACCTGGCGAAACGCATATCTGACCGCCGCCCAGGAGCTCCGGCTCGGCTCGCCGTCACTTCCAATCGCCGCCGACTCGGCCAGCCCCGACTCGATCGCGGCACTGACCCTGGAGATGATCTTCAACTACCTCGGGGTGAGGCTCAACGGACCCGAGGCGGCCGGTCGGGAAATCACACTCAACCTGACCTTTCCTGACACCAACCAGAACGCCTGGCTGAAGCTTGCCAACGGAGCACTGAGTCACTCGGTCGAGCGGTCGGCCCCTTCGCCCGACGCGACGATCACGCTTGACCGGAGCACCCTGAATTCGGTGGTGACCGGAAAGCTGGAACTTCAGGAGGCGATCGACTCCGGCGAAGTCGGAGCTGAACCCGACGCCGGTCCACTAGTCGAACTGATCTCGCTGCTCGACACTTTCGATCTCTGGTTCCCCGTAATCGAACCCTAGGCTGTCCGGACGAACCCCCGGCCGGCTGATCGCGTCGTCTACCGATCTCGTCATCTGCTGATCGCGTTGGCCGGGGAGCAATTCGGCGGCGGGGCGGTCGCGGCCGGCGGGCCGGTTGCAGTTATTGTTGGCACATGGCAGACGAGCATTCAAAGACCCCCGAAGATGCGACGGCGGCCGATCCGGTCCACCGGGTGCTGCTGGTCGCCGACGAGCGTTTCCAGGGGGCCGAATTCGCCGAGGAATTGAAAGGCCACCTCCATGGACGTTCGACCGAGGTGGAAGTATTC
>JAENXK010000069.1 GCA_016649615.1 Thermoleophilia bacterium | reverse complement strand
CTGGCGCAGTACGTCATCGGCCACCTGGAAGGCGTCAACCATCGGCGTCGACTGGTCGAGAACGTTTAGCAGGCGGTCGTTCGGGATGACGATCAGAGTGTCGACCTCACCGGCCAGCGCTTCGATTCCCTGGTCGGCCTGTTTGGCCCGCCGGGTCCCTTCAAAGGAAAACGGCTTGGTCACGATCCCGACGGTGAGCGCGCCGACGTCCCGGGCCAGCCGGGCGATCACGGGGGCGGCGCCGGTCCCGGTACCACCGCCGGCTCCGGCCGCGATGAAGACCATGTCCGAACCCTTGAGCAGCCGCTTGATCCGGTCCTGCTCCTCGAACGCCGCCCTGAAGCCGAGCGAGGGATCGGCGCCGGCGCCCAGACCGCGGGTTTCGTCGCCGCCGATGTGAACCGTCAGGTCCGACACACAGAGCTGCAGGGATTGAAGATCCGTGTTGACCGCCATGAACTCGACCCCTGGAATCTGCGCCTCGATCATGCGGTTTATCGCGTTGACCCCGGCTCCACCGACTCCTATGACCCGAATGACCGGACTGTGTGGCACACCGGCCCCGGCCTCCGACGAACGTTCGCCCCGGCCGTAGCGCGGGCCGTCATCGCCGGCACCCGACGGGGTCTCGGAAAAGATCCGCTTCAGTCGGTCCTGGGCACCGGGAGCGTTTCCCGGGTCCGAGGATGGATCGGGCGCCGAAGGCGGGTCGGAGCCCGAAGCACCGCCCTGTCGGGCCTCGGAAGTCTGCGCCGGTTCCGCGGCCCGGACCGGGCGATCGGAGGGGCGACGGGCGGGGTCGTCCAGCGGATCCCGGCGGCCATAGCGGCCCGAGGCCGACGGGTCGGACCCGGGGGCGGAGCTGTCCGGCACCGGTCCGGAGTCATCATCGAAGACCTGACGCGAGCCGGCGTCCGGTTCGACCGGGTCGCCCTGGGGACCTGAGCTTTCGTCCTCCGGTTGCGGCTTGAACTCCGGAGGCTCGTCGGTGGGCTCGTCGGAGGTTGAGCGAAACAGGTCCGCAAGGGGACCTTCACGCATACTCGCTCGCTTACGACGAGCCATCACTCAAAACCTCCTCGGCCAAGTCTCGGTAGTACGAAGCAGCACGACTCTCGGGATCGTACTTCAGGACACTAGCGCCTCGCACCGGCGCCTCGGCGAACTTGACCGCCTTACGGATCCGCGACTTGAAAACGAGGTCCCCGAAATTCTCTTCGAGAATCGAGACGGCTTCGCGCGCGTGCAGGGTTCGCGAGTCGAACATGGTCGGGAGAATACCTTCGATCCGCACGTCGGGGTTGAGGTTCTCCTGAATCATCTTGAGGGTGTTCTGGAGCTGGACGAGGCCACGCATCGAGAGATACTCGCACTGGACCGGAATGATCACCTTGCTCGAGGCAGTCAGCGCGTTGATGGTCAGCAGACCGAGGCTCGGAGGCGTATCGATGCAGATGTAGTCGTACTCGGAGTGGACTTCCCTGAGCGCTTTCTCGAGCGAGCGCTCGCGCCCGATCTTGGTGCTCATCGCGATCTCCGCCCCGGCAAGGTCGAGTGAGGCCACCGCGATGTCGATCTCGCGATGGGCGATTATCTCGGAGATCGGCAGGTCCTCGACCAGAACGTGGTACATGCTGCGGTCGACCTTGTCCGGATCGATTCCCTGGCTCATCGTCAGGTTTCCCTGGGGATCGAGGTCGATGCAGAGCACCCGGTGACCCAACTCCGATAGGGCGACCGCGAGGTTGAGGGTCGAGGTCGTTTTGGCGACGCCGCCCTTCTGGTTGGCGAAACTGATCACTTCGGCCAGGTCGGTCGGCGCCTCCACTTCCGCTTTCGCCGGACTGCTGAAGTCGCGACGATCGGGCCCGAGCAGATCGGCCGCCTTCAGGCGGATCTCGGTCTCCTCGGCCGCAGCCTCTTCCTCGACCTTGGCCAACTCGTCTTCCACCGGGGCCGCCGGTTCGACCGGAGCCGGAGCAGAACTTTCGACCAGAGCCGGAGCAGAACTTTCGACCGGAGCCGGAGGAGCCGGTTTCGACGCAACAGCGGGTGCACCTGTTTCGGGCGTGGCGACCGGTTCGGTGACCCTGGCGGCGGGCGTGCCGGAGGACGGCTCGACCGCCGGCTCCGGGGCCGGAGATTCCGCTTCCACGGGGTCGTGGTCGGAGGCGTGTTTAGCGCGGGCGTCTTTCCTGCGGCTCAAGATTCGCATTTGGCCCGGTATTCGCATGAACCAGCCGTTTTCCTGCCTCACCCCGATTTCCGATTGAATTGGGGTATTCCGGACTTTCTCAAAAAGCGCCTGCTCTTCGTGACCGGCAAGGGTGGCGTCGGCAAATCAACCGTGGCGATCGCCATGGGAATCAGGGCGGCGCTCGAGGGCCGGCGAGTGATCGTCTGCGAGGTCGCCTCCTCGGAGAACGCCTCCAGGATCTTTCACCAGGCGGCCGTCGGCTTCAAGGAAGTCGAGCTGGCGAACGATCTCTGGGCGATCTCGATCGACCCCGAGGACGCGATGAAGGAGTACGTCCTGTTTCAGCTTAAGGTCAAGGCGATGCGCGATTTGCTCTTCAGGAGCCGGATCTTCACCTATTTCGCCGCGGCCACCCCGGGCCTCAACGAACTGGTCACTATCGGCAAAATCTGGGAACTGACCCAGCTCGACCGCAAGGTAAAGCACGGACGCAAGTACGACCTGGTGATCGTCGACGCACCTGCGACCGGACACGGGATCAGCTTTCTGCAGACGCCCCGCACCTTCGCCAACATCGCCCGGGTCGGCCCCGTGCATAACCAGGCCATGCAGCTCGAGACGATGGTGACCGACGCGGAGCAGACCGGCTCAGTCATCGTCTCTCTACCGGAGGAGATGCCGGTGAACGAAACCGCCCGCCTGGAGAGCGAGCTGGCCGGTGACATCGGGCTCGCGGTTGACCGGGTGATCATGAACGCGCTCTATCCCGACCGCTTCCCGGCCGGCGACCGCAGAGCGATCAAGCGGCTGGTCTCGAGTGACGACCCCGACGTTCGAGCCGGAGGAAGGGCCGCTCTGTCCCAGTCGAGACGTGTCGCCGCCCAGAACGAACAGTTCGATCGACTGAAGGACATGGTTTCGGCCCCGATTTCGACCCTGCCGTTCATCTTCCGCCCCGAGGTGGACCTGCACGCCGCCCGCCGGCTGGCCGAGGAACTCGAATGACGCCGGGACGGACACCGGGATACCCGGGGGGCGCCTGATGCCTTCGATCGAACAGATACTCGAAGACCGCGAGATCTGCATCTGCGCCGGCTCCGGAGGCGTCGGCAAGACGACAACATCGGCGGCGATCGGGCTGGGTATGGCCTCCCGGGGGTTGAAGGTCTGCGTGCTGACGATCGACCCGGCCAAACGGCTCGCCGACTCGCTCGGCCTGGAAGAGCTCGGGAACGAAGCCACCCGGGTCGACCCCGGCCTCCTGTCCGAACACCAGATCAACGGCGACGGTGAGCTCTGGGCGATGATGCTCGACGCCAAGGAGACCTTCGACGCCCTTGTGGCCCGCCACGCAGAGGATGCCGAGGCCCGGGACCGCGTGCTTGACAACCGGATCTATCAGCAGATCTCGAACGCTCTGGCCGGATCACAGGAATACATGGCAATGGAAAAGCTGTTCGAGATCCACTCGGAGGGGCGCTTCGACCTGCTGGTGCTCGACACGCCCCCGAGCCGGAACGTGCTCGACTTTCTCGATGCGCCGAAGCGGCTGACCCAGTTCATCGAAGGCCGCTCGCTCCAGATGTTCATCCGGCCGACCGGCTTCGCGGCCAGGGTCGCCGGGCGCGGGACCGGAGTCGTTCTCTCGGTGCTGAAGAAAATCGTCGGGTTCGACCTGTTCGCCGACCTTTCCGAATTCTTCAATGCCTTCAGCGGCATGATCGATGGCTTCCGGGACCGGGCACACCGGGTCAGCTCCCTGCTCGGTGACGAGAAGACCTGCTTTGTCGTGGTCTGCGGCCCGCAGGGAGAACCCGTGGACGAGGCCGTCTACTTCCACTCGAAGCTGATGGAAAACGAGATGAATTTCGCCGGAGTAGTGGTCAACCGGGTTCGCTACCGATTCGGAACGAAGGTGCCGAAGCTCAGGGAACTGACCGACCGGATCGATTCAGAACTCGACGACAGCGACCTCGCCGAACGGATCGCCCGCAACCTGATCGAATATGACGCGCTGGCGGTTCGCGACGCGAAAAACATCGCCCGCCTTACCGACAGCCTCGAAGACGAACCGATCATCCGGGTCCCCTATCTCGACACCGACGTCCACGACATCGACGGCCTGGCCGAGATCAACCGCTACCTCTTCGGTACCGAAGAAGAGAGAAGCCGGCTGGCCACGGGCTGAACCGGGCTTTCCCGCAAGTCGCTCAGGCAGGACGCCTGCGCTGGTACTCGAGCTCGGACACCGGCCACTCGGTGGTTTCCGGGGCCGGGAAGAAGTCCCTGTTGGGGGCGCCGTGGCCGGAACGCTTCCGCTCCGCCTCGAGGCCGTCGCTTTCGTGCGAAGGCCACTCCAGGGTCGCTCCCGGGCGGGCCTGGCTCAACCAGTCCTCCTTAAGGCTCGATCCGATTTCGGTCGTGGCCGAGACTTTGATGTCACCGAAGTCCGGCACCGGCTCCAGCAGGCGGGTCGTGCCGGTCTCCCCGGATTCGGCTGATTCCATCGGTCTGTCGAACTGATCCGGCTCGACCGAGAGCTCGACTCCGCCCGAGGTTTCGTATCCGCTGGACGGCTCGATTCCGAGGGCCGCCTCGATCTCGGGCATCGGATCCAGGCGCGCCTCCGGAATCGGAGTCGGCTCGAACTCGGGCACCGACCCGAACAGGGGATCAACCTCCGTCCCCCCGCCCGTACTGGAATCCCTGGCCGGTCCCGGGCCGGCCGGGGCCGTACCGGGCGTGCCCGCACTGCCGGCACCAGGCCGGAGCAGGTGGATCTGCGCGTCCTCGCCGGGGATGCCACCCGGCCCGGAGGCGAATTCTTCCTCTCGGTCAGGGTCGGGATCGACCTCCTCGTCCGCGCCGGTGATCCCGTCCCACTCGGCAGCTGAACCGAGTTGACCGACACTGCCCTCGCCGGCCTGAAGCCCTGACGTGATCAGGGTCTCTTCAGCGGTCACGTTCAGATTGGCACCGAGGTTGCCCAGAACGGCCTCCCTCAGGATCTGGCGGGCCGAGTCTTCAACCCAGGCGGCGAGGTAGGTGGTCGATTCGCCGCCGATCGTCATCGGGTCCTCGTTGTTGATCAACGACTGTTCGAGATCGAGCGCGAGCTCCACCCTGTTACGGGCCTTGGCATCCTCGGCATCGCCGGTGATCAGCGCCGCGGCGCGGGCCGCCAGCGGAGCATCGATCACCCCTTCCCCACCCAGAGCCGAGCGGATCGCCAGCAGGTGATCACTCAGCGCGTCAACCGCTAGATCGCGCTCGCAGCCGAACTGAAACCGCTTCTGGGCGAAAGCTATGTTTTCCGAACCGGCCGGGCGCTCAATCAGCCGCTGGACGAGCTGATCCAGCCCGGCGACCTCGGATTCGGTCAGGAAGTAGCCCCCCGGGCGCGGCGGTGCCGCTCCCGTCTCGATCCGGCGCCATGCGTCCTCGCCGATCGGAGCGAATGCAAACGGACCGATGCCGACGCTCCCTTCCTTGAACAGGCGGAGCGCGCGAACCAGCCCGCGCAGGCGGTTCGTGGCGATTCTCGGCCCGTCTTCGGACTCGGCCAGCGGCACCGTGGCGAGGTAGGCCGGCTGCCAGGCACTGCGATCGGTGCCTTCGCTGGTGGTGGCTTCGAGCGGGGCGTTGACCGAGTCGGCCCGGACTATCCGGACGCCACCGGAAAGCTCGATCTCGGCAGGAGTCATCTCGAAGCCGATCAGCGGCGCCATCAGGACATCGGCTTCGCGGATGTCGCGGGATTCGACTTCGAGCGACGCCAGTGCGGCTTCGACCCGGCTCAGGTCGAGCGAAAACTCGGTGGTTCCCTCCCAGAGCCCGGTGATGAAGATCTCCAGCATCTCCTCCGCCCGGCGGTCGGGCTCGGAGGGAACCGGCAGGCCCCGGGCCTCCAGGTAGGGCGCGGCGACGTTTGAGGAGGCGACCGCACCGCGGGCCGGGCCATACGAAGGCAGCGATTTCAGCTCGTCGAGGTGGGCATCGATGTAGCGCGAGGTCAATGGGACATAGCGATAGAAGTGAGAGCTCTCCCCGTTGTTCTCGGCCACGTCGAACGGGATCTCGTCACCGGTCGCCACCAGCGACGAGAATCGGGTAGACGCCTCGGCTGCGAGCCGCTTCAGAGCTTCATCGAGTACGGGATCTTGCATGACCCCGGATTTCCCCGCCCCGCGGCGAAACCCTCCCGGAAAGTCCGAAAGATGCAGTTTTGCCTGCAGCTAGACGACTGCGGGGCTGGCGTCGAGCCAGCGGGCGCCGTATCTGCGCATGTCCTCGATCAGCGGGACCAGATCTTCACCCTTGTCGGTCAGGGCGTAGGTGACCCGGGGCGGGACCTCGGGAAAGGTCTGCCGCTCCACGATGCCCTCTTCCTCGAGGGTGCGGAGGCGGAGCGAGAGGGTCCGCGGACTGATTCCCTCAAGTGAGCGCTCAAGCTCACAGAACCGGCGACTGTCACCGGCCAGATCCCGGATCACCAGCAGCGTCCACTTGCCCGCGATCACATCGGCGGTGCGGCAGACGGGGCATTGCTCGTTGTCGATTGCGTTCATGCTTGAAATGTTCGGGTTCAAAGGCTGCCGGGCGGCTGCGCCTGAGACGATGCCAGGGCGAAAGCTCTCCAGCTACTTCAACAAGTATAGGCACATGGCTTCATTTACTGAAGCGGCTTGAGCGTGGCGAGCAGGACCGGGATCGCCCCGGCCGCCAGGAACGGAGCCAGCGGCAGGGCGATCTGCGACGGTCGCGTGCGGGTGCCGAGCGAAATCAGGACCCCGGCCATGGCTCCGAGAGCCAGTCCGGCAAGCAGCGCCGGCCAGGCCTGCCAGCCCATGAAAAGACCGATCAGGGCGGCCAGCTTCACGTCCCCCATCCCCATCCCTTCCGGCCGGACCAGCGCGACCGCCAGCATCGGGCCCGCGACGAGGGCCGCACAGAAGACCGCTACCCCCAGCGAAGCCGGGCCTTCGGAAAAGGCCAGGATCAAGCCGGCCGATCCGGCTGTGAGCACGACCCGGTTGGGAATGATCCGCCGGCGCAGGTCGGTCACCGTGACCACGGCCAGGGTTACCGCGAGCACGGCGGCTCCGGTCGCAGTCATGAGCCGCCCCCGGGTGCCACGGGCGCAGTCATGTCGGGTCACCGGCCCAGACGGCATCGCGGCTCGCCGAACGGGGCGTCCTGGCTGGAACAGAGGCTTCCATGCGGCAAGCGTGGGAGACCCGTGCTCAACCATGGTCATCAGAACGTCAGGAATCTTCTACGGAATGGTCCTTAAAGCGAAAAGGCCGGCCTTCGGGGGCCGGCCTCTGTCGCCCATTCAATTCGTTTCGGATCAGGTCGCTTCGCGCAGCTTCTGGGCCTCGTTGAGGCTCTGCAGTTTCTTCAGCGACTGGTTTTCGATCTGGCGGATCCGCTCGCGGGTGACATTGAAGGTCCGTCCGACCTCGTCCAGGGTACGGGGATGCTCGCCACCGAGCCCGTAGCGCAGTTCGAGAACCCGGCGCTCACGGTAGGAGAGGTTCTCCAGTGACTCCTTGAGCGCCTCTTTGGTCAGCAGGTCGGCCGCCCGGTCGAACGGCGACTCGGCCTTCTCGTCGGCGATGAACTGACCGAATTCCGACTCTTCTTCGTCGCCGACCGGCTTTTCGAGCGAAACCGGAGACTGGGCCGAGCGCTTTATCGAGTCGACCTCTTCGGGGTCGATCCCGGTCACTTCGGCGATCTCTTCCGGGGTCGGCTCGCGGCCGAGCTCGGTCACCAGCTTGCGTTCGGCGCGGCCGATCTTGTTCAGCTTCTCGACCACGTGGACCGGGATGCGGATCGTCCGGGCCTTGTCGGCCAGGGCACGGGCGATCGCCTGGCGAATCCACCAGGTCGCGTAGGTCGAAAACTTGAAGCCCTTGCGGTAGTCAAACTTCTCGGCCGCCCGGACCAGGCCGAGTGTGCCTTCCTGGATCAGGTCGAGGAAGGGAAGGCCCTGGTTGCGGTAGTTCTTGGCGATCGAGACAACCAGCCGCAGGTTCGACTCGACCATCTTCTGCTTGGCGTCGAGATCGCCGCGCTCGATCCGCTTGGCCAGATCGACTTCTTCCTGGGCGGTCAGCAGGCGGACCTTGCCGATGTCCTTGAGGAACAGCTGCAGCGAATCGGTGGTCATGTCCGGCTTGAGGTCGAGCGCCTCCTTCTTGCGGCGCCGGCCTCGACGGCCGTCGGAGCGCTCCACGTCAGCGGTCGCCTTCTGGGCCGGATCGACATCCTCAACCAGTTCGATGCCCTGCTTTTCTATGTGGCCGTAGAGGTCCTCTACATCCGACTCGTCAAGGTCGACCTCGGCTACCGCTGTCGCGATATCACCAAAGGTGAGTACCCCGAGTTGCTGGCCACGGTTGACGAGAGTCTTTACTTCTTCAAGTTCCTGGATTTCTGCTACTAACATTTTTCCCTATCTGGTATTTCCGGTCGCTACGGTTTGCTCTGCAGGACCCCGGCGGGCCGGCGGCCAAGCACAAATGCGGGTCACCCGTCAGGATCCGCACCGCGCCCCTGTCTCGAAGCGGCAGCTACCTCTGCTTGCGGTATTTGGTCAAACGGGTGTCCTAATGCTAGCCGCTTCACTTAGTAAAGTCAAGACTGACCGTGCCCTTTCCCTACAAACGCCGAACAAGCCGTTGAGTTGCGCCGAACGCGATCAGGATGACGCCCCGGCCGGATATCCCCCCGGCCCTGAATCGGTGAAACAGTGGAAGCATTTCCCCTGGTTACAGGCTTTCTGGGTCCGGGCTTACCGCGAAAACGTCACCGGCCTCTCGGGCATGGTGGCCTACAATTTGATGCTTTCGATCTTCCCGTTTGCCTTTCTCGTGCTGTTTGTATTCAGCCAGGTATTGCGCATCGAGGGGATCGAGTCGGGAATCGTCGCCGATCTGCAGCGCCTCTTCCCGGACGCCGAGCAGGACACTTTGAACAACATCCTCAAGGGCATCCGGAACAACTCGGCAACGATCGGCATCGCCGCGGTGGCCGGCTCGCTCTGGATCGGGGCTTCG
>JAENXK010000067.1 GCA_016649615.1 Thermoleophilia bacterium | reverse complement strand
GATCACTAGGTAGTCCGTCTCTATAGCCACGTCAGATCATCCCCACCCCACCAACCTTAGCGCCACAGACCTGCTCCAATCGAGAGCTTGTGTCCTTCGGTGTCCTGTCTGGCTTGATCAGGCCCGCGTTGACGCGAGCGGCCCGGGCACTACTCGGCTTTGGCGGCCAGACCCGTCCAGTGTCCCTCTGAGGTTCTTCTCGAGCTTGCCGCGCGCAAGCTTGAACGGCAGGCGGAACCACCAGACCGGGGCGAACCCCTGGTTGTAGGTCACCCGAGAGCGACCATCACCCAGGTCCTCGATCGTTACCCGCCCGTTGAGTGACTCGAAAGCTCCCCGGGAGAAGCCGGTCGCCCGGTAGGCGAACCGTTCACCCACGTCCCAGGCAACGATCTCCTCGTCTATAACCAGCCCGGGGAGTCGCACAATTCGTTCCGCGCCCACCCCTTCGGCCCCGTCCGTGACAGTGACCTTCTGAACGGCATCGAACCATTCGGGCCAGGACTCGTGATCGGCGACTACCGCCCAGATCGCGTCTGGTGAGGCGGCGACCATCCGGGTTGCCGAGCATTTCTCCGGTGCGTCCTCGATCCAGGAGTCGTCCCGTTTGCGCAGATCCATGCCTGAAGCGTAGGTGATCGATCCCGGGTTGGCCAGTCGGCCTCGCCCGGACAGGTGTACGGGACGGATGAGCCGCACTCGTTCGACGCCGGCGCCTGAAGATCAGCCCCGCATTGAGCCGAGCAGCTCGACAGCTCCGGCCTTAAACAGCGGTTCGTTCAGGTTGCCGCACTTGGGGCTCTGCACGCAGGAGGGGCAGCCGCCTTCGCAGGCACACTCGCTGATCAGCTTGTGGGCGTCGGCTACGAGTCGGGCGAATTCGTCAAAGCCGCGCCTGGTTATGCCGATCCCGCCGGGGTGGCCGTCGTAGATGAAGATCGTCGGCTCGCCGGTCTGGGCGTGCAGGTTGGTCGAAAGTCCGCCGATGTCCCAGCGGTCACACATGGCGATCAGTGGCAGCACGGCGATCTGGGCGTGCTCGGTGGCGTGGAGGGCGCCGAGCAGGGCGTTGAGGGGCAGCTCGCCGGTCATTTCGTCCCCGAGCGTGTACCAGAGCCCTCTGGTCCTGAACTCCTGGACGGGCAGATCGAGGTTGATCAGGTCGATCGCTTCCTGATCTGCCGAAAGGATCCGCTGGTAGCCGGTCACCTGGTCGGACACCGAAACCTCGCCGAAGTGGAGCTCCACGCCCTGGACTTCGGCCGTCTCGATCACGCGGTCGATGAAGATCTCGGTTTCGACCTTGGGCCGGGTGTACCACTCGTCGTCGAAAGGCCTGACCAGAGCCTGGGCTTCGTCGAGAGCGAGTTGTTCCACTTCGTAGGTGGCGCCGAAGTGCATGTAAACCGCCCCGGGGTGGACGGTGGTGAAGGCCCGGCCCATCTCGACCGTCCCGATCACCTCGCCCGAACTCCTGTCGATCACCGCGATCGAGCTGGCCGAACTGGACCGCAGCGAAACCGAGGCGGCCACGAAACCCGGCCGCCGGGGCAACAGCCCCTGACCGGCCCGGCGAAGCTCGCCGGACGTGACCAGGGGCCCGGTCGACCGCTTGAGGTCGGGTCCGAACAGATCTCCATCTTCGGCGGTCAGCGGCATTTCGTAGGCGGCCGCGACCAGGTGCTGGGCCGCGATCTCGGTCGAACGGTGATCGAGGATCGCCGCCTCGACCGGACGGCCGAGAAATTCGTCGGGATGACGGCAGAAGTACTGGTCGAGCGCGTCCTGGCCGGCGATGTAGATCGCCAGGCCTTTCCGTTTGCGCCCGGCCCGCCCCCACATCTGCCGGAGACCGGCGACCGTGCCCGGAAAGGTGACGCATATCGCGGCGTCGAGCTCACCGATGTCGATTCCGAGCTCGAGCGCGTCGGTCGAGACCACCCCCAGCAGTTTGCCCGCGACCAGGTCAGCTTCGATCCCCCGTCGCTGGGCGGGGGTGTAGCCGGCCCGGTAGGGGGCGATCTTTTCGGCCAGGTCAGGCCTGCCCCTGGCGCTGAGGCGCTCGGCGGCGAACTTGCGGATCAGTTCGATTCCGCGGCGGCTCTTCAGGAAACAGATCGTCCGGATCTCGTGGCTGACCAGTTCGGCCAGCAGTTCGCCGCCCTCGGCCAGCGGCGAGCGGCGGGCTCCGATAGCCGGATTGCTCAGAGGCGGGTTCCAGACGTTCACCTCCCGGCTCGCCCTCGGTGCTGTGTCGTCGTCGATCAGGGTGAATTCACTGCCCACCAGCCGCTCGGCCAGATCGACCGGATTTGCGATCGTCGCCGAGGCGAGCACGAAGCGCGGTTCACGGCCGTAGGCCCGTGCGATCCGGCGGAGGCGCCGGATCACGTTGGCCACGTTCGAGCCGAATACACCCCGGTAGGTGTGGGCTTCATCGATTACCACCCAGTCGAGGTTGCTGAGAAAGTCACCCCAGCTGCGGTGGTGAGGAAGGATCCCGACGTGGAGCATGTCGGGATTGGTCAGGACGAGATTGCTCCGCCTCCGGATCGGTGGCCGCTCCTCCCGGGGTGTGTCGCCGTCATAGATCGCCGGCCGGAGCCCGGGTGCCCGGATTGCGGTCAGCGCCCTGGCCTGGTCCTGGGCCAGCGCCTTGGTCGGGTAGAGGTAGAGCGCCCGCGATTTCGGGTCCCTCGCGATCGAGTCGAGCACACCGAGGTTGAAGGCCAGTGACTTGCCGGACGCGGTTCCGGTGGTGATGATCACGTTGCCGGTCCGGGCAGCGTCGAAGACCTCGGCCTGGTGTCGGTAGAGACGCTCGATTCCCGTCGCGGCAAGGGCCTCTTTCAGACCGGGATCGAGGCCGGGGGGGACCGGCGAGAACTCCGGCGGCCGGGACGGTTCGGTTTCGGTCCTGAGGATCCGCCCGTCCCGCCGGGCCGGATCGATCGCGATCGCCCAGGGTGTGGCGAGCAGGGATTCAGTCAACTTCTGCGCCGGTCCCGGCCGGTGGTTCACGGCGGATCTCCTCGGCGATCCTGAGCTGCGGGGATACCGTGTCGATGCCCTTGAGGGCGCGCCAGACTTTGAGGAAGTCAACCGTTCCGGCGACGTCATGAACCCTGAGCAGGCGGGCCCCGAGCTCGAGGCCGACCGCGATCGCACCAAAAGTTCCACCGGACCTGTCCCCGGGGCGGCGGCCGGTGATCGCGCCGACGAAATCCTTGCGTGAAACCGCCAGCATGATCGGACACCCCAGCGAATCGATTTCCGGCAGTCCGGTCAGGGCGTCCACCGTCTGCCGCGGAGTCTTGGCGAAGTCCGGTCCGGGATCGATAACCACCTGGTCTCTCTCGACCCCGGCGGTTTTCAGCGCGGCGAGCCGCTCCTTGAAAAAGCAGAGCTGCCGGGCGGTGACCCCGTCGGGGTAGAGATCTTCGTCCCAGACCTGGGACTTGGGAGCCACTTCGGTATGCATCACGACCATGCCGGCACCACGGCCGGCGCAGACCTTCAGCATCGCGATGGCTTCACTGCCGCTTATGTCGTTGACGATCGCCGCTCCTGCGTCAAGGGCGACGGCGGCCACCTCGGGCTTGTAGGTGTCGATCGAGACCATCGCTCCGGCCTCCACCGCCGCTTCGACGACCGGCAGGATCCGCCCGATCTCGGTAGCGGCGGAAACCGCCGGCCGGTTGGTCACGTTCGACTCGCCGCCGATCTCGATGATCGCGGCTCCGTCTTCCAGATGCCGGTGGACCTGGCGGATCGAGCCGGAGGTGGAGCGGTCTCCGCGATCGGAAAACGAGTCCGGCGTGGCGTTGACCACCCCGACCACGACCGGCCCGGCCAGGTTGACGACGCCGTTGGCCGTGCGTAGGGTTGGGCCTGCTTCAATCACCCCGACGATGCTAAAGACCTTCGAACACACTGACTTCCCCGTCGCCGCACTCCTGGCCGAGCGGACCGGGCGGGTCTCGGTCGTGATCCCGACCCGGAGCACCGCCGGGACGATCGCTCACACGGTCAGCGAGATCGAGGTTCTGGCTGACGCCGGGCTGGTCGGGCAGATTCTCGTGGTCGATGCCGACTCACCTGACGGGACCGCCGCCGCGGCCAGGGATGCGGGGGCTGAAGTGATCTCGGAAAACGACCTGGCTCCGGGACTCGGGCCGGTCCGGGGCAAGGGCGATGCGATGTGGCGTTCGCTGGAGGCGGTTCGCGGCGAGCTGGTCGTCTTTGTCGACGGTGATGTCGCCGACTTCGGGCGCCACTACGTCACCGGACTGCTGGGACCCCTGATCCGGGACCCTGCCGTCCAGTTCGTGAAGGGCAGCTACCGGCGGCCGTTCCGGCAGGAGGGCAGCGAGCAGCCGGCCGGAGGCGGCCGGGTCACCGAGTTGACCGCCCGCCCTCTGCTCCGGCAGATGGTCCCGGAGCTGACCTGCTTCGACCAGCCGCTCGCCGGCGAGATCGCGGCCCGGCGGGACCTGCTTGATCGGGTGCCGTTCACCACCGGATACGGGGTGGAGATCGCGATGCTGGTCGACGTATGGGACCGGGTAGGACTGGAGGCGATGGCTCAGGTCGCTCTGGGCACCAAGCGAAACACCCACCAGACGCTGGCGGCACTGGGCGGGATGGCCTCCGAAGTGGTGACTTCACTGGGCCAGGCCGTTTCCCGGATCGACCGGCCCGGTACGGGGGCGCTCAGGCCGGCCGACGGCCTGGCGACCGAACTCGAGATCCGACCGAGCCGGGTCCGGTCCGGCGCACCGGAGAGCCTCAGCGGCGCGCTGGGACCGCCCGGTCAGTAGCGTCCCGCGAGATGAGGCTTCGTTGCGCCTACACCGATCTCGACGGCACCCTGCTGGGGCTGGGTGCCTCGCTGTTCACCAACCATGAAGGCAACTTCTCGATGATGCAGGCCCGGGCGCTCGAGGCCTGTTCGCGAGCCGGGGTGGAGGTGGTGATCATGTCCGGCCGCCGCCGGGTTCAGGTTCACGAGGACGCCCGGATAATCGGCCAGAGCTCATTCATCTTTGAAGCCGGAGCGGCCTTCTCGATCGACCAGGAGCTCACCGTGCTGACCGGGGAATTCGACCTGGATCCCGAGCGCACGGTGGTCCGGCAGATTTCCGACAGGGGCGTCCCGGAGCTGCTTTTCGAGTCGTTTGACGGCAGGCTCGAATTCCACGAACCCTGGCACCTCGAACGTGAGATGTCACACCTGTTTCGCGGTGAAGTGGAAACTGCCGAGGCGAACCGCGTACTCGAAGAAAACGGCCACGGCGACCTGAGGCTGCTCGACAATGGAGCGATCACCCGCCCGATGGAGGGCATCGAGACCGCCCACTGTTACCACCTCGTGCCAAAGGGGGTCTCCAAAGCGGGAGCGGTCGCGGCCCATGCGAGAGCCCGCGGCTACGCCCGGGAAGAAACGATCGCGATCGGCGATTCGGTCGAAGATCTTCAGGTGGCGCCCTCGGTCGGCCGGTTTTTCGTGGTCGCCAACGGACCCGAGCGGGATCCCGGAGTGAAGGAGGCGATGTGCGATTACGGCAACGTCAGCCTGACCGAGGGCAGCAACGGCGAGGGTTTCTACGAGGCAGTGGTCACCTCGCTGATGTTCTGAGCATCTAGTATCGGACCTCCCGTGAAACGACCCAGGAGTAGAAGTTGTCCCAGGATCAGGTAACCGTTGCCGAAGAGGAGTACCTCCAGACCATTTTCTGGCTGATGGAAGCCGGCCTGCCGATAACCGGCGCCAACATCGCCCGGGCGATGCAGCTTTCACCGCCGACCGTCCACGAGATGATCAAGCGGCTGGAGCGGGACGGGTACGTCACCCGCAGCGCCGACAAGATCCTTCACCTGACCGAAAACGGCCGGGCGGAGGCCGAGCAGATCACCCGTCGCCACCGGATGATCGAGCGTTTCCTGACCGACGTGCTGGGCATCCCCTGGGACGAAGTGCACGAGGAGGCGGAGCGCCTCGAGCACGCGATGTCGCCCGTACTCGAGGAGCGGATGCGAGCCGCGATCGGTGACGCCAAGACCTGTCCGCACGGCCATCCGATCGATGGTGTCCGGGTGGAAGGGGCGCCGCTGGCCGACGTCGACGTCGAAGCGCACGTGATGATCCTCAGGTTCGAAAACGAAGCCGAGGAGCTGCTCCACTACCTCAAGGACACCGGCTTCGAACCGGGCCTGGAGGGCAAGGTCGTGTCCAGCGGACCCGACTCGATCGTGGTCCGGGCCGAAGACGGCGATCACGAGATCAGCCGGACCGTGGCCGAGACGGTGACCGTCAAGGCCGATCCGGCGCCACCGCCCAGGGCGACGCTGCCCGACCAGCTGGTGATCTCCTCCGACCGCTACGGCCGCTAGATGGCGACCCGCCCGGGCGTTCCCCGGGTTGTCGGGCGCACGAGCCCCGATGGCGCGGAGAAGCTGCCCGGAAAGCCGGGCTGACACCGGTATGGAAACGACCAACTACGAGAAGTTCCAGACCTCGAACCCGGTCGTGGGCAGGCTGATCTCACGCTTTTACGGCCGGGTGGCCGGCCTCGCCGCCAGCCTGTCCCCCGAGTCCGTCCTTGATGCGGGCTGCGGCGAGGGAGAGACCCTCGAGCGGCTGGCGCCGCTGCTGCCGGAGGCGGTAACCGGGGTCGACCTCAACCCCGACTCGGTCGCTTTCACCCGTAAGCGCATCCCCGGAGGCGAGTTCAGCGTGGCTGACATCCTCGACCTTCCGTTCGAGGATGAGAGCTTTGACCTGGTCTTCTGCCTCGAAGTGCTGGAACACATCCCCGATCCCGGGCCGGCGGTGGACGAGCTGGCCAGGGTCTGCAGAGGCGACCTCATCTTCTCGGTCCCCTCGGAGCCCTGGTTCAGGCTCGGCAGCCTCGCCCGGGGCAAGTATCTCTCGGGCTGGGGCAACCACCCCGAGCACGTGAACCACTGGAACCCGCGATCGTTCAGAGATTTTCTGTCGGCCAGGCTCGACGTGGTCACCGTCGAGCGCTCGACCCCGTGGCTGATTGCCCACTGCCGGGTCTGACCCGGGCCGGCCGCCCGGTGCCGCCCGGTCAGATTCCAGCGGCTATCCGGCTCACTCCCTCGTCCATCAACTCCGGCAGGACCGAGGCGAAAGAGAACCTCATGCTGGTATCGCCACCTTCGAGCATGAATGCAGTGCCGGGCAGGAAAGGGGCTCCGGCCTGCTTCGCCGACTTCGCCATAGCCACCGTGTCGAAGCCGGGCCCGAGGTCGGCCCAGAGGAAGTAGCCGCCTTCGGGGAGAACGAATTCGGCCTGCGGGAGGTGCTTGCCGAGTGCCGAGACCAGGGCGTCCCGGCGTTCCATCAGGTGGACCCTGACTTCACCGATGTTGCGGTCAAGCGCTCCGGACTCGCAGAGCTCGAGCACCAGCGATCCGGTGAGCATGTTGGGCGATATGTAGGTCTCGTTGGCCATCTCGGCCAGATCGGCGATCAGGCCGGTCGGGCCCGCGAGATATCCGGCCCTGACCCCCGGGCTGACCGTCTTCGAGAAAGAGGAGGCGTGAATCACCCGGTCGGCCTTGTCGATGGACAGCATGGTCGGTGGCGGGGCTTCACCGAAGGGCAGTTCACGGTAAGGGTCGTCCTCGAAGATCGTGAACCCGTGTTCGGCCGCCAGTTCGACCAGACGGGCCCTTTTTGCGGCCGAGAGCGTGCACCCCGCAGGGTTGTGGAAGTTGGGGATGATGTGTGCCATCTTGACCGGGCCCCGCTCAAGCGCCCGCTCGACGGCATCGACGTCGATGCCGTCGGCTTCGAGCGCCACCGGGACGAACTCGACCCCGAGCTGCTCGAGCAGCAGCAGCGTGCGGTCATAAGAGGGCTGTTCGACAATCACCCGGTCCCCCGGTTCGAGCAGATGACGGAACAGCATCGCCCCCGCCTCGAGCGAGCCGTTTGTGATCATCACCTGGCCGGCGTCGATCCCGTGCCGGCCGGCGACCCAGCCACAGAGTCCGGGGTGGCCGATCCCCACCCCGTAGGAGAGAGCCGTCTGCCAGTCGTCCTCGAGGGCCCCGGCGGTTGCGTGGCGTACCGCCTCGACCGGGATCAGGTCGGGACTGGGGGCACCGCGGGCAAAGCTGATCACGTCGGGCATGGTCGTTCTCTTCGGTGGTGAGTGGGCGATGGCTGAAGGGGGAGCGGGGCCGATGATAGCGAGGCTCAGCCGGTGATCCGGAACAGCTCGACCCGGTTGTTGCCGGGCCGGAAGAGCTCGGCCGGCAGAGTAAATGCAAAGCGCCGCAGGTCGCCTTCTTCCCAGGAGCGGAGCGTGCCGGCGACCCTCCCGTTCAGGGTAAGCGCGAGCGGCCCGGATCCCGTTCCCGCCGGAACCGCACCCGAAACGTAGGCGGGCAGTCGACTCGGCACCGGGCCCGCCGGTGCCTCCGGCCAGGGTGGATCGAATGTGGCCTCCGCTGGAGAAAGGCCGGGTGTCCGGGAAAGGCGGCGGCCGAGCAGGTCTTCGTGGCCGGCCAGGGCGTGGAGGGAGTCGCCGGAGAAGGTCCGGTTGCGCAGGGCGACCGCCCGCCGGAACTGCCTGCGGACCCGGTCCTCTGACAACGCGATTTCGCCGTCTGTCGCGGTGCTGTGAGCCTCGATTGTTCCGCTTGCCGGGGGACGGTCGGAAACCGGCATCCCGGCGAGGTCATCCGGCGGGGGAGAGCCGAGGGCTCTGAGGATGGTCGGGAGCAGGTCCAGCGAGAGCACGGTCCGGTCAACCGGCGAACCACGGGTCTGCCCCGGGTACTTGATGAACAGCGGGACGGGCATGATCCAGCCGGCATTCTTCCTGGTCAGGTAGCGACGGGTGCCACCGGCCTCGAAGTTGCCGCCGTGGTCGGCAGTCACCACGAACAGTGCCTCCCTCCAGATTCCCTCTTGCCTGAGGCGGCCGACGAGCCGCCCGAGTTTCCGGTCGACGTAAGCCGTCTGGAGCAGCATCTGCTGGAAGGAGGCGTCGACCTGCGGCTTTTCGGTGGTCCAGATCTCGTCGCTGCCGTTCGGGTCCGGGGTGACGCCCGGTGCGATCGGTGACAGATAGCCCTGGCCGCCCGGAAGGTAGATCCAGGGGACGTGTGGCAACAGGAGGTGGAGCAGCGACAGTCGCCGGGTATCTCCGTTGATGGATTCGATGAACGAATCGACCCGGATCCGGGGAGCCGGGTTGGCCCGGTTGGAGTAGCGGTGCAGCCGCCGGCCCCAGACCTGGGCCCGGTCGTTCGGGAGGGGCTCGCTGTTTTTGACCCCGTTCAGCCCGATCCAGGCGAGCCGATCGGCCCGGGAGCCTGACCGGGGACAGAGGCGGTGAGGGCAGAGGTCGGTGATCGATTCAGCGGCGTTGAGGCCGTAGCCGGCCGCCCCCAGAAGCGAGTACAGATTTTCGGGATGGTTGTGGAAGCTCGGCGGAGTCTCGGAGGAGCCCGGCTCCTGTCCGGTCAGGAGTGACGGGACCGAGGTAGTCGTCACGTCGCCGATGGCCCGGGCGTTCCGGTACCAGGTCGATTCCCGGGCGAGGCCGGCGAAGTTGGGGAAGTTCGCAGCATCGATCCGGCCCGGTTCCGATTCGATTGCGGCCAGCGGGAATTCGTCCAGGACCAGGATGACCACCGGAGCCGGCTTCTTCACCGCGACGTTCTCCGGTGGGCCGGGGTCGGGCAGCATCACGGAGGCCGCCGGGGTGGTGAACCAGAAGGCCAGCACCGCAACCGGCGTGGCCAGTGCCATGAACCCGGCCATCGACCTCACGAACCGGGATCGCATGTAGAGAAGGGCCAGAATCGCGGCCAGAAAAGGCAAGGGGAGGAGCCTGGCTCCGGCGGGCTGACCGGGCTGACTGAAGGCCTGCCAGAAGACGAGCCCGAACAGACCACCGAGCAGGAGCGCCTGGGTGAGGCGGGCCAGCCATCGCGAATAGAGGCCGATCAGAAGCTCGATCCCCAGCATCACGCTCGGCGCCAGAAGCACCATGATCGCGGTGAAGGCGATCAG
>JAENXK010000036.1 GCA_016649615.1 Thermoleophilia bacterium | reverse complement strand
TCATCGGCGGCCAGCACCGGAGAAGAGGAACCGCCCGGGTAGACCGCCTTGATCTCGTGGCCTTCGAGCATCCCGTCGGCAAGTCCGAAAATCAGATCGCGGAGGTTGACGCCGAGTTCGACTTCGTAGTTCCCCGGGCGCCGGACCCGCCCCGAGATCGAAACGACCTTGGTCCCGGGCGACTGTTCGGTGCCGAAGCTGCGAAACCACTCGGCCCCGTTGGCGACCACGTGGGGCACGTTGGAGAGGGTCTCGACATTGTTGATCAGGGTCGGCCCCCCGTAAAGGCCCTGGACCGCCGGGAACGGGGGCTTCAGACGCGGGTTGCCCCGCTTGCCCTCGAGCGCGTCGAGCAGGGCGGTCTCTTCGCCGCAGATGTAGGCACCGGCGCCGCGGTGGACCACCAGCTCGAGATCGTGGCCGGAGCCGAGGATGTTGCTGCCGAGATAGCCGGCCTCGTATGCCTCGGCCACCGCCCGGTCGAGGATGTCGGCCTGCTTGTCGTACTCGCCGCGGATGAAGATGAACGCGTGGCCGATGCCGCCGGCGAAGGCCGAAATCGCGATCCCCTCGATCAGCTGGTGCGGATTGCGCTGCATGAGGTCGCGGTCCTTGAACGCACCGGGTTCGGATTCGTCGGCGTTGCAGCAGAGGTACTTGGCCTGGTTGCCGTGTGGCAGGAAGGAGACCTTCTTGCCCATCGGAAAGCCGGCTCCGCCGCGACCGCGCAGCCCGGACTCCTCGAGCTCGTTGACGATCCAATCGTGGTCGAGCTCGCGAAAGGCCCGCTCCTGGGTGGCGTAGCCGCCGTATGAGCGGTAGCCGTCGATCGTGGCCATGGCCGGATCCTCGGCGTGCCGCAGCAGCATCCTGGTCTCGGTGATACCGCCGGTCTGGCTCACTGGTTCGGTCCCTTGGCCGAGGTGACGCGTTCGTCGCTGCTTTCCTGCTTGCCACCGGGCAGTTCCTTCTCGGAAAGTGCCTTGTCCGGCAGCGGATCACTGCCCTGGCGGAGCTGTTCAATCGCGGTCGCGGCGTCCTCATCTCCGAGCGGGCCGAAGTACCGCTCGTTGATCGAGGCCATCGGGGCCAGGTCACAACCCCCGAGGCACTCGAAGCCGGAGACCAGGAACTCGCCGTCGGCCGAGACCGCACCACCGTGCCCGGCAAGGTCGCGGTCGGCGTCGGCGGCCTTGCAGAAGGCGTCCAGCAGGCCGTCGCCGCCGCGCATCCAGCAGGAAATGTTGGTGCAGACAAGGATCTGCTGGTTGCCGGCCGGAGAAAGCCGCAGAAGGTCGTAGAAGCTGGCCACCGATTCGAGGTAGGCCGGAGTCACCCGCATCACGGCCGCGGCCTGGAGAATCCCTTCGGGGGTGCACCATCCGTACCGGCGCTGAACGGCCCAGAGGGCTGGAATCGAAGCCGACTTGTGGCCTTCGCTGGAGTCCTTGTCCGGGTATCTGTCAACCAGCTCTTCGATCTGCTCGCGGAGTTCGTCCGGGCAATCGACCTCTGAGAGCTCGGGGATCTCCTGGGGGTCGCCGAGCGGCTCGCGCCCGGTCGTATCGGCCCGGTCGACGGGGATGCCGGGCGAGCTGAATTCTTCATGCATCTCGAACTCGTCGCTCACCGGTCGATGCCTCCCAGGATCGGGTCGAGCATGGCCAGGGTCTGGATCAGGTCGGCCACGTACTCGCCCAGGGTCATGTCACGAAGCGACTGGAGGTTGACGAACGAGGGCTCGCGGAAGTGGACCCGGGCCGGCTTGGACGAACCATCCGCCAGGACGAAGCAGCCAAGTTCGCCGCGCGGTGATTCGACCGGGTTGTAGACCTCGCCCGGAGCGACCCGGAATCCCTCGGTCACCAGCTTGAAGTGGTGAATCAGTGACTCCATCGAAGTCGAGAGCTCCGCCCGCGGCGGCAGCACGTACTTGCGGTCGTCGGCGATCCAGGGGCCCTCCGGCAGCCCGTCCAGGCACTGCTCGATGATCTTCAGCGATTCCTTCATCTCGGTCAGCCGGACGCGGTAGCGGTCGTAGCCGTCGCCGACCGTGCCCACCGGCACGTCGAATTCGAGCTCCGGATAGGCCAGGTAGCCTTCCTCCTTGCGCAGGTCCCAGGGCTCACCGGCGGCCCGGAGCAGCGGCCCGGTGACCCCGAGCGCCAGCAGCCTCTCCCTGTCGACCACACCGACGTCCTTGGTCCGAATCAGGAAGATCTCGTTGCGGTCGAGCAGCGCCTCGTACTGGGCGATCCCGGTGTGGATAACCGAGATCAGCTCCCGGACCTTGTCCTCGAACCCGGCCGGGATGTCCTCGGCCACCCCGCCGATCTGGAAGTAGCGGGTGTGCATGCGCTGGCCGGTCGACATCTCGAATACGTCAAGCACCCGGTCGCGGTCGCGGAAGCAGTAGAAGTAGACCCCCATCGCCCCGAGGTCGAGTGCGGTGGTGCCGAGCCAGACCAGGTGGGAATGCAGCCGGTTGAGCTCCATGTGCAGGACCCTGAGGTACTGGGCCCGGCGAGGGATTTCCAGCCCGATCAACTTCTCCACGGCGCCGCAGTAGGCCTGCATGTTGAAGAAATAGGAGAGGTAATCCATCCGCTCCACGAACGGGATCACCTTCCAGTAGGACATCGTCTCGCAGGACTTCTCGATCCCGGTGTGGACGTACCCCACTATCGGCTTGAGGTCCATGACCACCTCGCCCTCGAGCTCGACCACGAGCCGGAGCACACCATGGGTCGCCGGGTGGTGCGGGCCCATGTTGATGGTCATGATTTCCTGCTCGGGCTCGAGCTCGACCTCGGCCCCCGGCAGGCGCTGCTCGAGCTCGGACTTCAGACCGGTCGCGGTCAACTCCTGATCGCGCAGGGAATCACCGGAAGACGAGTCGGTTCCGACCGGAGCCGCCACTACTCCCACCACCCCGGGTTTGCCGCTTCGTCTCTGGTGAAGATCACCGGTTCGCCGCCTATCGGGAAATCACGCCGCTGCGGCCAGCCGACGTAATCCTCCGGCATCAGAATCCGGCGCATGTCCGGGTGACCGTCAAAAACGATCCCGAAAAAATCGTAGACCTCGCGTTCCTGGAATTCGGCGGTCGGGAAAATCTCAACGCAGGAATCGAGGTGCGGCAGAAGCTCGGCCGCGGGAATTCCGGTCGAGGCGGCGGGCCCCGGCGCGGGTTCCGCCGCTCCGGTCGGAGTTCCGG
The DNA here is from genome assembly GCA_016649615.1 of Thermoleophilia bacterium. Taxonomy (GTDB): domain Bacteria; phylum Actinomycetota; class Thermoleophilia; order Solirubrobacterales; family 70-9; genus 67-14. The sequence continues at coordinate 13,891 of JAENXK010000036.1, read as the reverse complement.
CAGAGTCGCCGACCACAGCCGGGTCCTCCAGGAGGGCTTTGACCCTGAGCCGTTCGTTTCTTTCGCGGTTGACCAGCTCGTAGTGGACCGCGAAGCGGGGCTGGGCCGGCAGGTAGTCGACCCCGTGGACCGAGGAGAGGAATCCGTACTCCTGCCCGGGGGTGTCCCTGAGCCAGGTCAGTACGGCCAGGATCTGTCCGGGATCGACGATCAGCGCCGGCTGGTCGCGATCGAAACTGGTGTCGAACACCGCGCCCGGATGGGGGCGGTTGATCTCGGCCAGAATCAGTTCGAGTCCCGGAGCGTCAGGCACCGAGCACCTCGCGGGCACGGAGGTAAGCCTCGGCGGCTTCCGCGGACGGCCGTGAGGCCGGGCCACCCCGGGCCCACTCCTCGGTGCCTTCGGCGTTGTATCGCGATCGCCAGCCGGGATCTTCGTTTCCGACTATCTGCTCCTGCAGCTTGTTGAACCCATAGAGCAGTGCCTCCGGCCGGGGCGGGCAGCCGGGCACGTGTACGTCGACCGGCATGAACTTGTCGGCGCCCTGAACCACGGCGTAGTTCGAGAACATGCCGCCGCTGGACGAGCAGGCGCCCATCGAGATCGCCCACTTCGGCTCGAGCATCTGGTCGTAGATCCGCCGGACCACCGGCGCCATCTTGATCGAGACCCGGCCCGAGATGATCAGCAGGTCGGCCTGCCGGGGTGAAGCGCGAAAGGCCTCGGCCCCGAACCTGGCGATGTCGTAGCGAGGCGAAACGGTCGACATCATTTCGATCGCGCAACAGGCCAGGCCGAACGTGGCCGGGAAGATCGAGTTCGCCCGGGCATGGTTGAGCATGCTCTCGAGCGTGGTCGTGCCCACCCGTTCTTCAACGTAGGCGTCGAGGTCAGCGCCCTCCAGATCTCCGCGCAGCAGGTCGCGGGCACGAAGCTGCCGGACGCGGAGCTCCTCCGGTCCGGTCGGCTGATCGAGCCGGGCGTGAGCCCGCATCTTCTGCCGTTCTATCTCCAATCGAGCGCCCCTCTGCGCCAGACATAGATCAGGGCCACGAACAGCAGGGCGACGAACAGCACCACCTCGACCAGGACGAAGACGGAATCGGTTGACTTCAGGATCGCCCCGACCGGGTAGAGAAAGACGACTTCGATGTCGAACAGGATGAACAGCATCGCCACCAGATAGAAGCTCACCCCGAAACGGAAGCTCTTCGAAATCTCCGACGGCAGTCCACACTCGTAGGGATCGGACTGGCGGATCCCGGCGCTGGTGGTCGGATCCTTGAGCCGCTTCGGGCCGAGCACCAGGTTCAGCGTTGCGAAAGCGCCGCCGACAAGAACGCCGAGCGCGGCAAAAACGAGGATTGGCAGGTACTGATGGAGCAAGTGGGCGTCCTTGTGGGGGACATAGGGTGTCCCCCTGGATCAGGGGTTATACACCTACTCTTACCTACTTTGTATCAAGTTGCTACATAGTGATTTTTCGCATATGCAAGGCGAACTCCGACTCGAATGGGCGGGATTGATCGATGTCTGACCTCTACTTGGCGTTGGGCCTTACGGTGATCGCGCTCAACCTCATCGCCGGGACGGTCGGAGCCCTGGCCTGGGCCAATCACCGGGTCTCGATCGCCTTCTGGTACCTGCTCCGCGCCGGTCAGGTGGCGACCCTGGTCTTTGTGTTGCTCGAGTTCGTGATCTATGTCGGGGGCGACCGCGCCGACGACTCTCTCCACTACCTCTACATCCTGCTGCCGGTCGTGGCTTCGCTGATGGGCGAGGCGATGCGCGGCGCCTCGGCCAGCCAGGAACTCGGCGAAACCGACTTCTCCTCGCTCGCTCCCGACCGCCAGCGCGAGATCGGCCTGGCGATCTACCGGCGCGAGACCGGAGTTATGACCACGACCGCCCTGGTCATCGCCTTCCTCGTCTGGCGGGCGATCGAGACCACCACCGGGATGTTCTGAGGCTCGGACCCGGGTCGCACGCCGCGCGCACGCCACGGCAGTTCCGCACGCTGCCCCCGGAGACATCCAAACGCTCAGGGCAGGTGCACCGTGCCGGCGACGATAACGCTGACCGCGCCCGAGATCCGGGGACAGCCTGCTTCCATGCGGGCCTCGATCCGGCTCGGCCGCCCCATTTCGAACCCTTGCTCGACCACGATGCTGTCGATGTCGAGGCAGTCCTGGAGGTAGGCGAGCAGTGGGCCGGCCGCCGATCCGGTCGCCGGATCCTCGATCCCGGAGAGGTCGGCCCCGAAGCACCGCGCCCGGACCGTCCTCGATCCGCGCTCCAGGAAGAACGGGTAGGCGTTCAGTTCAGACCGCGGATCGATCTCTCTGATCAGGTCGAAGTCCGGGGTGCACGAGGCGAGCGCGTCCAGGTCACGCACCGGCACCAGCAGGGCCGGCAGGCCGGTCGAGGCGATCTGGCTGCTCAGTTCCGGATCAAGTTGCCCGACCGCGAGTCCGAGGCCCGCTGCTATCCGCTCCGATTCGACAACCGGACCGAATTCGGCCGGGGGCTGCAGCATCGAGGCTCGCCAGGATCCTCCGTCAGAAGTTGCCTCAACCGTCTGGAGTCCCACCCCGGTCTGCTGGACGAAGCTCGCCGCCTCGAGTCCCCGCTCGATCGCAACTGCCACCGCGGTGCCCAGGGAGGGGTGGCCGGCGAACGGGATCTCGGAAGAGACCGTCCAGATCCTGTTGCGGTAGTCGGCCTGCTCTTCGCTTTCAGGCCCGGTGGGAGGCCGGGCCGTATCCGGAGACTGCACGAAGGTCGTCTCGGAGAGGCCGACTTCCCGCGCGAACGCCAGCATCGTCCCGGGCCCGAGTCCGTCGGCGTCGAGCACGACCGCCAGTCCGTTTCCGACCAGGGGCCGGTCGGTGAAGACGTCAAGCCAGATGAACGGTCGGCCCTGCTCAGGCATGAAGGGCCTCAGCCATCGGTCCTTTCGATTCCGATTCCCGGCTCGGCGTCCAGCGCGCGGAACAGCCCGCCGTGGTAGACCAGCGGTTCACCGGGTTCGGCCTCGACCTCGATCACCGTTCCGGTGACGATCACGTGATCGCCGCCGGGCAGGACATCGCCCAGCCCGCAGACGATCCGGGCGAGTGAGCCCTCGACGATCGGAACGCCGAGGTGTTCCTTCCAGGCCACCGTCGACCACTTGTCCGCCTGGGGCAACTTCGTCGCGAAGACCTCGGCCGCCTTCTGCTGACCCACGCCGAGCACGCTGATCCCGAACCGCCCGGCCTTCTGAAGCGCCGCCAGAGAGCGGGAACCGTGGTCCAAGCAGACCAGCATCATCATCGGCTCGAGGGAGAGCGAACAGACCGCCGAAGCGGTCGCACCGGCCGGCTCCGGACCCCCGAAAGCAGAGACCACTGTCACTCCGGTCGGCAGTAATCCGACGGCCCGGCGAAACTCTTGTCGATCGGGGACGGCCATTCTCCGCCGTAGACAATATGATGCCCTCGCTGTGCGAGCCATACTGACCACATCCGTTGCCGTCGCCGCCGTCATCGGCCTCTCCGCCTGTGGATTCGGAGAAGAGGGAATCACCATTTCCGAAAGCGAGCCCGAGTACAAGGGCGCCCAGCTGTTTTCCGCCAATTGCTCCGGGTGTCACACCCTGAGCGCGGCCGGCGCCGAGGGGACCGGCAACCAGAGCGCCCGGGTCCAGGGCCCCAACCTCGACGAGCTCGAGGAGACCGAGAAGTCGGCCCTGTTCGCGATTCAGAACGGCGGCTTTTCCGGGGCGGTCATGCCGCAGAACATCGTGGTCGGCGACGAAGCCGCAGAGGTTGCCGGGTTCGTCGCCAAGTACTCCGGATCAGAAGCCGGCGACGAGTAACCGACCGCGGGTCCGGTGCTCGACCTCAAACTAATCCGCTCCGATCCAGAGCGGGTCAGGACTGCCCTGGCGCGGCGAGGGGCGGCCGATTCGATCGATGAATTGCTGGCGCTCGACGAAAGGCGCCGGACCCTGCTGCCGGAAATCGAAGGCGCCCGCTCCAGCCGCAAGCAGGCCTCGGAGGAGATCGGCGCCGCCAAGCAGGCCGGCGAAGAGCCCACCGAGGCGATCGAGGCGGTGCGTGAACTGAAGGCCCGCCTGGAGCAACTCGAAACCGAATTGTCCGAGGTAGAGCAGAAACGGGACCGGATCGCCGCGGAGCTGCCCAACCTGCCGGACCCTGCGAGCCCGGACGGATTTACCGACGAGGACGCAGAGCTCGTCCGCGAGGTCGGAGAGATACCCCGGTTCGAATTCGAGCCGAAGGACCACCTCGAGCTGGCCGAGGCCGGAAACCTGATCGAAATGGAAGCGGCGGCAAAAGCTTCCGGGGCCAGGTTCGCTTACCTGAAGGGCGATCTGGCCATGCTCGAGTTCGCCCTGGTCCGCTACGTGATGGAGACCCTTCGCGAGGAAGGCCACGAGCCGGTCGTGCCCCCGGTGCTGGTCCGGGAGGAAGCCCTGTTCGGAACCGGGTTTCTGCCCGGCGACCGGGACCAGATCTACGAACTGCCCAAAGACGAACTCTTCCTCGCCGGCACGGCCGAGGTTCCGTTGGCCGCGCTCCACGCCGATTCGATTCTCGAAGCCGGTCAGCTACCGATCCGGTACGGCGGCTTTTCGACCTGTTTTCGCCGCGAGGCCGGCGCCGCCGGACGCGACACGCGAGGCATCTTCAGGGTTCACCAGTTCGACAAGGTCGAGATGTTCTCGTTCGTCAGGCCGGAAGACGCGGCCGCGGAGCATGAACGGATCCTGGCGATCGAAGAGCGGATCCTCACCCGGCTCGAACTGCCCTACCGGGTGGTCAATATCGCGGTCGGCGACCTCGGTGCCCCGGCTGCGAGGAAATTCGACTGCGAGGCCTGGATCCCGAGCCAGAAGCGGTACCGCGAACTGACCTCATGCTCGAATACGACCGACTTTCAGGCGCGGCGCCTCGGCTGCCGGTACCGCCCCGAGCCCGGGGCGCCCCCGGAGTTCGTCAATACCCTGAACGGCACCGCCCTGGCAGTCGGACGGACCCTGATCGCCCTGCTCGAGAACCATCAGCGGGAAGACGGATCGGTCGTCCTGCCCGAATTCCTCGGCGAGTACGGTGCGCCGGTCGAGATAGGTTGACCGTGATCGCCAGGCCCGGGGTCGAGACCCGGACCCGCGGCCGCAATGGCGATCCGGTACCCGTTCCTGAATCCGGTCGACGCTCCGATCCGGCCTTTCAGCCCTCCTCGCGGAACTCCAGCGAGCAGCCGTTGATGCAGTAGCGCTGCCCGGTCTCACCCGGCCCGTCGTCAAAGACGTGGCCGAGGTGGGCGTCGCAGCTCCTGCAGACGACTTCGGTCCGGGTCATGCCGAGACTCCGGTCGCGGCGAAGCTCTACCTGCTCGAGGTTGGCCGGTTCGGTGAAGCTGGGCCAGCCCGTCCGGGATTCGAACTTGGCGTCGGAAGAAAACAGCACGGTGTCGCAACAGACGCAGGTGTAAGAGCCGTCGCGATGGTTGTCGAGATGGGGCCCGGTGAAGGGACGCTCGGTCGCGGCCTGGCGGGTGACCTCGTAGGCCTCGGGCGAAAGCTTCTCGCGCCATTCTTCGTCCGACCGTTTGATCCTGCTTTTCTCTTCGCTCACGTCGTCCCTTCGCTCTCGGAGATCCGGGTCAATCGTAGCTGCAGCCGTTGCCCGGTCAAGACAGAAGCCTGGTGCGGGACCGGGAAATCCGTTTCAGAAAGAAGGACATCGGACCGATTGTTTGAACAGCAAGCAATAGCGGTGTACCTTTCTGTGATTGATGTACGCGCCAGGAGGGCGTGCCGAGGAGACTCCGGTCCAAACGGGTTCGGACCGGAAACTCTTGCTTGACTCTCGAACCCGACAAGGGATATGTGCGTGTCACCCGTTACTCGTCTTGGGAGTTTTCACCGGCTGCGCCAAAACTGCGCCGGACAGCAAGGGCGGCTTCTGACCCTCCTGCTGGCCCTGTCGGTACTCGCCCTGCTCGTCGCGGCAGGTCCTTCGAGCGCTCCTGCCAAGAAGAACTCCGGTCACGGAAGGATAGGCAGGCTGATCGCTCCGGAAAAGGTCTGTAAGAACGAGCCGGCCACCCGCAATCTGAACCGGGCGGAGAAGGCAATGGCCTGCATGACGAACTACGCCCGCCGGAAGGCCGGCGTGAGAGCCCTCCGCACGCTTGCCGCGCTCAACCATTCGGCGAAGAGGAAGGCCTATGACATGGCGCGTTGCGACACTTTCGCCCACACCGTCTGTGGTCGCAACGTTCTCTACTGGTTCAAGCGCGTCGGGTACATCGGCAAGGTCTGCCGGCAGATCAGCGAAAACATCGCCTGGGGAGGCGGTCCGCTCGGCAACGTCCGCAACATCTTCGTAGCCCTGATCCATGCAGCCGGGCACCGCGAGACGATCCTGAGCAGGAAGTACACCGTCTTCGGTAACGGAGTGGTCCGCGGCAATATGAAAGGCGTACCCGGAGCCGGCGTCTGGGCCCAGCACTTCGGCGGCAGCTGCTGAGGTTCGGCATCCGCTGCCTCGCCCCCCACGGCGCGAAACACCGGCGGGCACGCCTGGCACTAAGATCGGGGTCCATGGTCACCCCGCCCCGAGGAGAGTGCTCTTGACCCAGGAACCGGAACTCGACGTCCTGCTCGAGACCGAAAGAACCTTTCCCCCTCCGCCTGCGTTCGCTGACGCGGCTCTGTACAACGACCCCGGGGTCTACGAGCGCGCCGCGGCCGACCCTGAGAGCTGGTGGGCCGGATGGGCCGAAGAGCTCGACTGGATCGAACCGTTCGAGCAGGTGCTCGACTGGAGCGATCCCCCCCACGCGAAGTGGTTCACGGGAGGCCGGATCAACGTCAGCGCCAACTGCCTTGACCGCCACGTCGAGGCCGGCAACGGCCAGCGGATCGCCTTTTACTGGGAGGCCGAGGATGCCGACCAGGCCGGCCCCGAGGGCCGCAAGGAGATCACTTACGCCTGGCTGCTCGATCAGACCCAGCGTTTCGCCAACGTACTCAGGGGGCTCGGGGTAGGCAAGGGTGACGTGGTCGGGATCTTCATGCCGATGTTGCCCGAGGCCGCAGTGGCGATGCTGGCCTGCACCAGGATCGGTGCGGTCCACAACGTGGTCTTCGGTGGTTTCTCGGCTGAATCGGTGAAGGAGAGGATGGAAGTCTCCGAGGCGAAGGTGCTGGTCACCGCCGACGCGACGCTGCGGCGGGGCAATCCGGTTCCGATGAAGAGCCAGATCGATTCGGCGCTGGATGAACTCCCGGTGATGAAGCACGTGGTCGTAGTCGACCGCTGTGGAACCGGGCCGCCGATGAAAGAAGGCCGCGACCTCGACTGGGCCGGAGCGGTCGCCACCGCCGATCCCGTCTGCCCGCCCGAGCCGATGGATGCCGAGGACCCCCTCTACCTTCTTTACACCTCGGGCTCTACTGCGAAGCCGAAAGGCATCGTGCACACAACCGCCGGTTACCTGACCCACGTCACCGCCACCCATCGCATGGTCTTCGATCTGAAGGACGACGATGTCTACTGGTGCGCCGCCGACATCGGCTGGGTCACCGGCCACTCCTACATCGTTTACGGCCCGCTCGCCAACGGAGCGACTTCGATCATGTACGAGGGCGCTCCCGACTACCCGGAAAAGGACCGCTGGTGGGAGATCGTCGAGCGCTACCGGGCGAGCATCCTGTACACCGCGCCGACCGCAATCCGCTCGTTCATGAAGTGGGGCGACGAGTATCCGGGCCGGCACGACCTCTCATCGCTACGACTGCTGGGGTCGGTCGGTGAGCCGATCAACCCGCGGGCCTGGCTCTGGTACCACGAGAAGATCGGCGGGAGCCGCTGCCCGATCGTCGACACCTGGTGGCAGACGGAAACCGGCGGGATCATGATCAGCCCGCTGCCCGGCCTGACCACGACCAAACCGGGGTCCGCGACGGTACCGCTCCCCGGAATCGAAGCCGCGATCCTCGACAGTGAAGACAAAGTGGTCAAGGTGGGCGCCGGCACCCTGGTCCTGACCAAACCCTGGCCCGGCATGGCTCGAACCCTCTATCGGGAACCGGACCGCTTCGTCGAGACCTACTGGGACCGTTACGGCCGCGACACCTACCTGGTCGGAGACGCGGCCCGTTGGGACGAAGACGGCTACATCTGGATCGTGGGCAGGATCGACGATGTGATCAACGTCTCCGGGCACCGGCTCTCGACCATGGAGGTCGAGTCCGCCCTGGTATCCCATCCGAGCGTCGCCGAGGCGGCGGTGATCGGGGTCAACGACGAAGACACCGGGCAGGCGATCGTGGCCTTCGTGACTCCGCGGGACGGAGTAGAGGACGGCCCCGAGCTGACCGCGGAACTCCGGCAGCACGTGGCGGACAGGATCGGCAAGCTGGCCCGCCCCAGAAAGACCTGCTTTGCCTCCGACCTGCCGAAGACCCGGTCCGGCAAGATCATGCGCCGTCTGCTCCGCGACATCGCCGCCGGCAAGGATCTCGGAGATGTGAGCACCCTGCGCGATCCCGGCGTGGTCGATTCACTCAGCGAGCAGATCAACCGCGATCAATGAGCGGGCCCGGGTCCGACCGGACCCCGGGTAGACAAGGCGCACCGAGGACCGGGCCGGATGTGGCGACCGGCCGGCCGGTCATGGACGGCGACGGTGAATTCAGCCTGAGCCGATCCGTGTCCCGGCCGATGCTGACGCTCTTCGTGATCGGCGACATTCTCGGAGCCGGCATCTACGCGCTGGTAGGTGAGGTGACCGGCAGGGTCGGCGGGGCTGTCTGGCTCTCGTTCCTGGTCGCCCTCGGTCTGGCCGTCTTCACGACGTTCGCCTATGCCGAACTGGTCACCAAGTACCCCCGGGCCGCCGGTGCGGCGCTCTACGTGAACCGGGCCTTCGGCCGACCCTTTCTGACATTCATGGTCGCCTTTGCGGTGATCTGCTCCGGCCTTGCCTCAGCCGCAGCGCTGGCGCGCGCGTTCGGCGGGGACTACTTCACGACGTTCGTCTCCCTTCCGACGGTCGTGATCGGGCTCGCGTTCATCACCGTGATCGGTCTGATCAACTTCCGCGGGATCAGGGAAAGCACGCGATTCAACCTGGTCTTCACACTGGTCGAGATAGCCGGTCTGATCCTTGTGGTGATCATCGGGGCCGCGGTACTCGGAGAAGGCGGGGGCGATCCCGGCCGGGCGATCGAGTTCAAGCAGGGCAGCCCGGCCCTTTTGGCGGTCTTCAGTGGAGCCGGTCTCGCCTTCTTTGCCCTGATCGGATTTGAGGATTCGGTCAATCTGGCCGAGGAAGCCCGCAATCCGAGAGCCGACTTTCCCCGAGCCCTGTTCGGCGGGGTCTTCGTCGCCGGCCTGATCTACGTGGTGGTGACCGTAGTCGCGTCGATGGTGGTCCCGACCCAGGATCTGGCCGGTTCCGAGGGGCCCCTGCTGGAAGTGACCTCCCGTGGCCCACTCGCCGTACCCGACCGGCTCTTTTCGGTGATCGCCCTTTTCGCGCTCGCCAACGGTGCGCTGATCAACACGATCATGGCTTCGCGGCTGCTTTACGGAATGGCCCGGGAGGGAATCGTGCCGGAAGTGTTCGGCCGGGTCCACCCCGGACGGCGGACCCCCTGGGTGGCGATCGTATTCACCACGGCCATGGTCGGCGTGCTCCTGATTACCGGTGGCCTGTCGGATCTGGCCGACACGACCGTTGTGCTGCTGCTGGGGGTGTTCGCGGTGGTCAACGTCAGCGTCCTGGTACTTCGCCGGGAAAAAATTGCGGCTGATCATTTCCGGGCCCCCACGGTGATGCCGGTGATCGGCTTCTTCGTTTCGCTCGGCCTGTTGACGACCAAGGACGCGGAAACTTTCGCCCGGGCCGGGCTGCTGCTGCTGATCGGGGCGCTCATGTGGTTTGTCGCCCGGATTGATCAGGGCAGGCGAGCGAGGACGGACGAACGGGTGGACCGGGGCCGCTGACCGGCGGGCAGCCGCCGGATCATCAGCGCGACGGCTCGTCGCAGGTCGCGGTCCTACTGACGCTTCTTGCGCTTGCGGCGGGTGAGCTCCGGGTCGGAGCGCTGCTCTGCGGTGAGCGGCTCACCCGGGTCGTCGCCCGACTCGTTCCCGGTTTCGTTCCCGGCCGATCCGCCCGGAGGGAGCCCATCCGGTTCTTCCCCGAGTTCCTCGGCATGACCCTCGATCACGTCGCCACCGCCGGCCTCGCCCCCGGCGGAATCACCGGACTCTTCGTCCGGGCCGCCATCGGAGCCGGCGACACGGTCCCCCGGTTTGGGCCATGGAATCGCCTCTCCGGCCGCCCAGGCCGGTGGCCGGCCTCGCGGCACCCAGCCGACGAACAGCAGGCCGATGTAGATGAACCAGACCAGGGTGAACAGCGTGAAGAATACGAAGACCGCTCCGAGCGCCATTCCGAGCGATCCCCAGAACCGCGAGAGCAGTCCCACCCTCATCGCCCAGAGCGAAACGTAGAGCACCGAGATCGTGAAGCCGAACAATCCGGCCAGGCCGAAGCCGGTTTCGATCGAGGACAATGAGGCGTCGTTTCTGACTTGTTCGGCCTCGTCGTCGGCGCACTCGGTCTCGAAGTCCGAGCGTTCTTCGGCGGTCGGGTCGCCGGTTTCCCCGGCCACGCGCTCCTCGACGCAGGCGTCGATGTTCGAAGCGGGTACATCCTTGAAATCGGTCGCCGCCTGCAGAACCGACCCGGCCCCGAGCAGCCCGCCGATACCGAGAAAAAGCGGGGCGGCAATCAGAACGCCGACCAGTGCCCGCCTGACCTGATCGGACCGGCCCGAGGCCGCCTTGAACAGATAGACCAGTGGTACCGCGAGAAGCATCCAGCCGATGAACTGAATGATGCTGGCGATCACCAGGGAGGACCGGTCGGCATCGATCTCGGTCAGGTTTTCGGCCAGTCCGGACGCGGTGCGGACCGCTGAGGCGGACGAACCGAACGAAGCCAGGATCAGTACGACTCCGGCCACGGAGGCGATGCCGGCGATCATGCCCCAGCGGCGCTCGCGTTCGAGAAGTTCTGACTTGGAGTTCATCGGCGACGGACGCTATTTGAAACCGGGAGAAGAGGGCTACCGGCCGGACTCGGAGTCCGGGCCGGACTCGTCTTCGCGCTCCTCGCTACGGATCGGGTAGTACTCGTAGTCGGTCGGTTCGGCCAGCCTGGAGATGCGCTCGCCGACCGCCAGCACCAGGTCCAGGAACGGCGCGGCGAGGCCGATCGCCGACTCGAAGCGTTCCGTGGTCCTGTCCCTGCCGGGCTCTGGCTCGTCCATCAGGCGGAGCCCATTCTGAATTCACGCGGCTTCATCGCTCAATACGCTACAGCGGAGTTGAAGCCCGATCTTCCCCATGTCCCGCTCGAAGTCGGCGCCGGTCCGGACAACCCGCCCTGCCCGGTATGCGGCGAACCGCTGTTCCCCTGGGTCCCGCTGCCGCTCGGCACCGGCATGGCTCACCGCTGCGAAGCCTGTGGCCTCGGTGTATTGAGCCGGAGCGGCGCGACCTCGGATGCGCTGGCGGACCTGGACCGCGGTGGCCCGAACGGGCTCACGGTCGTCTTCGAGAACCGGGACTCGCTCCAGGCATGGCTGGCCGGAAGCGCCTGGATCGGCCTCGGGACAGATCGCGCCTACCGCTTCACGCCGGACTCGATTCGCCGCCTGGTCGCCAACCGGGATCAGATCATGAGCGGGATGAAATGGATCCCCGGAGCCTCGATCGTCGGCATGTGGCAAAGCGGGGTCAACCTCTTCACCTTCGGCCAGAACATCGCAACCGGTGCCCTGGGAAAAGCCGTCGCCGTCCGGGCGGGCCGGCCCTGGCAGCGCGGTCTGGATCTGTTCATCTCGGTGGCCCTGACCATCCCGATCGCGATCATCGCCGTTCCCCTGGAGCTCCTCGGCGCGCTTTTGCACCGCGGCGGGCGCTACCGCGCAGACTTCGAGGTCCTCTGAGAAGTTCCTGCCGGCCCGTTCCTGCCGGCCCGTCGCTACCGGACCGGCCCGGCTTCGGTCTCGAGCAGCTCCGTGATCGCCTCGACCTGGTCGTCGCTTGTGGCGACGGCCCGCTCGGCTCCCCGGATCCGGGGCACCAGTGCGTCGGCGGCCTCGGCCAGGACGGGAGGCGTTGAAGGGACGGTGGCCACCGTGACCGCCGGGACGACTTCCGCCAGCCGGACAGGGTCGATCGGCCAGGCCGGGACCGCCGGCAGCTCGACCAGAAATGAGTGGGCCGCCGCCGGGCCACGATCCGCCGCGTCACCGAGCCGCTCGGCGCCGGCCCCGAGTGTGGGAAGAGAACCGTTCAGATAAAGGTCGTAGGCGGCGACCTCGCCGCCCCGCTCGGCGCCCGCGCGGATCGCCTCGACGTCGGACGACACGCCTTCGGTCGCCCCGGTCAGCAGTCCGAACAGGGGGGGCTCGACCAGTATCACCCCCGAGACCAGTTCCGGTTCGGCCAGGGCGAGCTCGAGCGCGACCACCGCTCCGAAGCCGGACCCCAGGACGGTCACCGGCTCGTCCAGCTCAGGTTCGCCCGGTCCCGGGTCGCTTCGACGGAGCAGTCCGGCGGCTTCGATCGCCTGCTCGGCGATCGAAGTGCGGCGGTAGTCCTCGGCCGCTTCGGCCCGGCCCCAGCCGGTCCGGTCGTAGGTCAGGATCCGCATTCGGCCCGCGAGCTCCCCGGCCGATCGCTCGAAGAAGCTCGAGTCGGTGCCGGTTCCGTGGATCAGCAGAACCGGCCTGCCCCGCCCCCGCGATTTCAGGCCCGGGACGGCGAGAGGGTCCGGCAAGAGACCGGAATGCTCAGCGCAGCCCCTGGCGCGCTTCGCGCACCAGAGTCACGGCTTCGGGAAAGACGATCCGGATCGCATCGCGGACCTGGATCGCCTGCTCGTCGGTGCCGCCGGTCAGCTCCAGCCGGGAAATCGAGGCCACGGTCATGTCGACCGCGAGCTTGATCGCGTTGTCCGCCCACGCCACTTCCTGTGAGGACTGCATCTGCTCGGCCATCTCCTGCATCCGGGCTCGGAGCTCTTCGGGGTCGCCGAACATGTCAAACGGAGAACCTTCCATGCGAGAAATGTAGCTGTTTGTTCGCACCGGCCGCTCATCATGCGAGCAAAGCCGCCCCAGACTGGGACCGTGAGCCGCCCACCGAACAGCTCGCATGGGTCGGCCACGGTCGAACAGACCGGGGTCGTTCTGCTGATCGCCCTGGTCATGGCTGCGCTGGTCGGCTTCTACCTGATCGGCCCGGGCGAACCGCCCGGACGGGAACTGGGACAGCGCATCGCCAACCGGATCGCCTGCGGGCCCCGGGCTCCGGAGACCTGCCGCCGGCACCCGGCGGTATCGGCCTACGGCTGGCCGCTGGCCCGGCTGGTCAGGTACCTGGCTCCGCTGCCGATGGCCCGTCCGGGTGCCGGAGGAGAGAGACTGGTGCCGGTCGACTTCCGCTACTGCCAGAGACCGAGTTGCGCCATACCCCGGCCCGGTGAGCGAGGATCGCGCCTGACCACGGCAAACCGCCGGATCACCGCCTTCACGACCGTCGAAGACCGGCGCGCCTCGACCGGAGCGGTCGAGATCACCTACTGGCTCTACCGGCCCGGACTCGGCTGGGAGCGGCTGCGCAAGCGGGCCGGCCCCGACGACATAGAAGCGGCTTCCGGGACCCGGGTCCTGCTGATGGACAGCCCCAGGCTGGTGCCACTGGAGATCCTTCCCGGCCGCAACCACTACCGGCTACCACCGGGCGACGAGCCACCCTGGCGGTGGAGGGTCGAAAGCAGATTCAACGG
>JAENXK010000227.1 GCA_016649615.1 Thermoleophilia bacterium | reverse complement strand
TGATCGCCACCCGGGCCCCCTGGCGCCCCAGCGCGCGGGCCGCAGCGAAGCCGATGCCCGAGGGACTGCCGCAGCCGGTCACCAGCGCGGTCCTGCCGGTCAGGTCGGCGAAGTGGCTCGATCGATCCATGGCCTGACCCTATTCGGGAGAAGGAACGATGGTCATCGTGCGGGAGGTGGTGAAGAACTCGCGGGCGGCGCGGCCCTGCTCGCGAGGACCGTGGCTGGAGTTCCTCTCGCCGCCGAACGGGGCGTAATAGTCGACCCCCGGGGTCGGGGCGTTGATCCGCTGCAGCCCGCACTCGATCCTCGTCGCGACCGCGACCGCCCGGCCGAGGTCGGCTCCATGGACGGCGCAGACCAGCCCGTACTCGGTCGCGTTGGCGGCCTCGATCGCCGCCACTTCATCTTTGACGATGATCGCGGTCAGCAGCGGCCCGAAGGTTTCTTTCTGGTTGACCGCGGCTCCGGGGTCGTCCTGCCGGATGAGGCGGGGCTGGACGAAGTGGCCGGTCGGGTCGGTGCCATCGGAGTGGTTCGCGGATCCTGAGTCGGCGTCCGGATAGCCCGCCCGGGCCAGTTCGGTACCGCCGTTTGCCAGGGCCTCTTCAACCGCGGCTTCGAACTCCTCGACCGCGGTCTCGTTGATCAGGGGACCGACCGTGACTCCTTCGTCTCCGGGATCGCCGACCTTGAGGGCGCCGACCTTCCCGGCGACTTTTTCGAACAGCTCTTCGGCGACCGCTTCGACCGCGACCACCCGGCGGGTGGCGGTGCACTTCTGGCCGGCGTAGCCCATCGCCCCGGAGACGATCGCCTCGGCCGCCGCTTCGAGGTTGGCGTCTTCGAGCACGACTGCGGCGTTGTGGCCGCCCATCTCGGCCTGGGCCGGGGCGGCGCGACTGGCCAGGCGCTCGGCCACGCCCCTGCCGACCCCGGTCGATCCGGTGAAGGTCGCGGCGGCGATCCGGGGGTCGTCCAGCAGCTCGCTGATCCTGGCGCCTGACATCGGCAACAGGCCGAGCACGCCGTCCGGTAGCGCTTCGGCGGCGCATTCCATCAGCAGCTTCGCGGTCACGACGGCCGGGGTGGCCGGCTTGACCAGGACGGCGTTGCCGTAGGCCATTGCGGGTGCCGCCTTCCAGAGCGGGATCGCCAGAGGGAAGTTCCAGGGGCAGATCGCCAGGATTACCCCGAGCGGCTCACGACGGACGACCACGGTGGCCCCCGGGGTCGAGCCGGGCAGCACTTCGCCGGTCGGATCAAGCGCGACCTGTGAGTAGAAACGGAGGATCGCCAGGGCCCGCTGGACCTCCCCGGCGGCTTCGGCCCGGGGCTTGCCGACCTCCGTGACCATCAGCTCGGTGAACTGGTCGGCCCGGGAGGCGATCGCCTCGCCCAGGGCGGTCAGCGCGGCCGAGCGGCCGGGCGCGTCTTCTTTCCACCCCGCCTGGGCGGCGACGGCACGGTCGAGCGCAGACGAAGCGGCGGCGTCGTCGGCGACCTCGACCTCGCCGACCAGCTCGCTCGGGTTGGTCGGGTTGAAGCTCTGGATCGTTTCGGGGCTCATCGGGCTCTTTCGGTTTCGGGTTCCATCTCAGCCGACCACCAGATCATCCCAGCCGAGGCCGGTGTCGAGATCACGGTCGCCTTCCTGCTTGAGCAAAAGCGCGCCGGTCCTGGTCAGATGGTCTTTCATCGCCGCCGCCGCACCTTCGGGGTCGCGGGCGTCCAGCCGCTCGAGGATGGCGGTGTGCTGCTCGACCACCACGGCCAGCGAGCGCGAACGGCCGATCGTCGAGACGCCCCGGGTCAGGACCAGGTCGCGCAGCCCGTCGACGTACTCGGCCAGGCGGCTGTTGCCGGAGGCCCGGTTGATCAGGATGTGGAAGCGGCGGTCGTGGTGCATGGTGGTCGA
>JAENXK010000196.1 GCA_016649615.1 Thermoleophilia bacterium | reverse complement strand
GGCAGGACCGCGCTGGTGACCGGCTGCGGCAGTCCCTCGGGCATCGGCTTCGCGGCGGCCCGAGCGCTGGGGCGCCAGGGGGCCCGGGTGGCGATCAGTTCAACCACCGACCGGATCGAACAGCGGGCCGACGAACTGCGCGGGTCGGGCATCGAGGTGAGCTCCCACACCGGCGACCTGACCGATCCCGGCGAGGCCGGGCGCATGGTCGAAGAGGCGATCGCCGCTCACGGCGGGCTCGACATCCTGGTCAACAACGCCGGCATGACCCAGGTCGGTACCGATGAACCCGACCGGCCGTTCGCCGAGCTCAGCCCGGAGGGGTGGAGGGCCGGGATCAAACAGAACCTCGATCTCGCCGCCAACGTCACCCGCGCCGCTCTGCCGGCCATAGCCGATGCAGACGGCGGACGCATCATCTTCGTCACCTCGGTGACCGGCCCCCTGGTCAGCTTTCCCGGCAGCCCGGCCTACAGCGCCGCCAAGGCCGGCCTCGACGGGCTGATGCGTGCCCTGGCGATTGAGCTTGGTCCGAACGGGACCACGGTCAACTCGGTAAACCCCGGCTGGATCGAGACCGGCAGCTCCCCGCCGGAAGAGATCGAGGCCGGTAGACACACCCCGGTCGGTCGCCCCGGAACCCCGGACGAAGTCGCCGCCGCAGTCCTCCTGCTCGCCGCCCCCGAGGCCTCGTACATAACCGGCCAGACCCTGGTCGTCGACGGCGGCAACGTGATCCAGGACATGAAGGGCCCCTGAGGCTGACCAGCGACCTCGGGCTCGTTCCGATGGAGGATCAGGTTCGACCAGTCTGAATCGACGTTGCGTGTGCCGCACTTCTCCATGGAGCCAGACAGCCGCGCCGTGATCTGACAAGGTCTTTCGACAACCGGGCAAACGAAGGGTGACGGACCATGGCGGAAGTGAAAGCACTCGGCGAGCGATTCGACCTCGCCCTGAAGATGGCCTCCGAGTACCACGCGGACCAGAAGCGAAAGGGCGCCGACACCCCTTACTTCGGCCATTTGCTCGGGGTCGCCTCGCTGGTCATCGATGAAGGTGGGACCGAAGACGAAGCGATCGCCGCCCTGCTTCACGACGCCCCCGAGGATCAGGGAGGAATGGAGACCCTCGACGAGATCGGCCGGATCTTCGGCGACCAGGTCCGGAAGATCGTCTACCGGCTCAGCGATACCTTCGAAGATCCCAAGCCGCCCTGGCAGGAGCGCAAGGAGGACTACCTGTCCCACTTGCGGGAGGAAAATGACCGCTCTGTCCTGCTGGTCTCGATCGCCGACAAGCTCCACAACGCCCGCTCGATAGTGCTCGACCTCGCCGACGATGGAGTAGAGGTCTGGGATCGTTTCACCGGCGGCAGGGGAGGCAGCCTCTGGTACTACGGTGAATTGGTCAAGATCTTCGACGAGCGTTTCCCGGGGGCGCTGGCCGACGAGTTCAGCCGGACCGTCGCGCGGCTGTCCTAGGTTCAAAGCTCTGGGGTAGGTTTGGGTCATGTCGCTCGAACCAACGCCCATAAGCACGGAACTCGCTCAGTACATCCTTGACCACGCCGGCGGAAGGGACGACGCCCTGAGACAGGTGGAAGATCAGACGGCCGAACTCGGTTTCCTGGCGATCATGCAGACAGCCCCCGAGCAGGCCGCCTTCCTCGAGATGCTGGTCCGGCTGGTCGGAGCGAAGCAGGCGGTCGAGGTCGGCACGTTCACCGGATACGGGGCGATCCGGATCGCCCGGGGCCTGGCCGAGGGCGGGTCACTTCTCTGCTGCGAGCTCGACCCCGACTGGGCGGCGACCGCCAGGGAGAACCTGGACGCCGCAGGGGTCGGCGACCGGGTCGAGATCAGGATCGGTCCGGCGATGGAGACGCTCAAGGCGCTGCCGGACCAGCCGACGATCGACTTCGCCTACCTGGATGCCGACAAGACCGGGTACCCCAACTATTACGAAGAGCTCGTATCCCGCCTCAGGCCCGGAGGGCTGCTGGCGATCGACAACGTCTTCATGGGAGGCGCAGTCCTCGGCCCTGAAGACGAAGGAACGGTGGCGATGGCCGGCCTCAACGACCGGATCCCCGAGGACGAGAGAGTCGACTCGGTGATGCTGGGCATGGCCGACGGACTGACCCTCGTCCGTCGCACCAGCGACTGAAAGATCGGCTCCCGCCGGAGTCGGGCCGAGGTCCCGGGTCTGCTGTGATTAACCATGAATCCAGTTTTCCCAGCAGCCAAGGAATGCGAGCGGGCCCGATGCGCCGAGCCATGAAACAGGAACCGGACGAGACCGAAGAGGATCTCGATTACGAAGACGACGAACCGGGTGAAGATTTCGTCGAAGACACCTACGAGGAAACCGACTCCGAGAAATACGACGGGATCAGCGAAGACGAAGAGGATGAGTTCTACGAGGACGGCGGCTTCTACGACGGCGGTGACGGGGACGAAGCAGACGATTCCGAGCTTCCCGAAGAAGCCGACGAGAAGCCCTCGTCAAGAAGGGACCCTCTCGAATCGCTCAAGCTGAGGGCCGAGGCGATCTGGGCCACGGTGCTGGCCCAGGCCCGGGGAGTCGAGCTTCCCGGAAAGCCCGAGATCAACCTGAAACGCGCCGGCAAGGCGGCCGCCATCGTTTTCGCCTCGATCGCGGTCGGGGCCGGTGCCTACCTGATCGGCAAAGGCACAGGCAACGATGTT
>JAENXK010000185.1 GCA_016649615.1 Thermoleophilia bacterium | reverse complement strand
GGTAGACCAGGCCGTCGAAGAGCCCGTAGAGGGTGCCGACCACCTCTTCCCCGGAGTCGAGCTTCAGGTTGATCCGGGCGCCCCGCCCCAGCTTGGGCAGGACCGCTTCGATCTCTTCACGGCTGGGCATGGTGAAACCGTAGACCACCTGTCCGGTCCCCGGAATGAGGACCGGACGTCGGCTGCGCAGCGAGTATCAACGGCCCGGAGGGCCGCTGACCTTGCCGGCGCCTGACCCTCAGCCGCGAATCCGCGTCTTGCGCTTGGCGACCTTTTTGTTGCCGGCCTCGTCGGTCATCTTCAACTCGGCCTTGACGCGTCTGGGACCCACGTTGCGGCGGATCTTGACTGCCAGGGTCCGCTTGCCCGGCTTGAGTTCTTTCTTCTTGGGTGCGCCCACGCGCTTGTTGCCACGGGTGACCACGAGCTTGGCGGTCAGCGGCTCGCCGGCCTTGACCCCGAGCTCGACCTTGCGGCGCTTGTCCTTGCCGGTCGCCTTGGCCTTCTTGTTGACCTTGGCATCCACGGTCGTGTCCACCGGGGGCGGGCATCACGGCGGGGTTGGGTTCTTCGCCGTCCTTGAGCTCGTAGAAACCCCACGGCGGATTGGCGTTTATCAGCCGGCCGTTCTCGCAGTGGGCGAGGAAGGGGGCGAGGCGCTCGGTCGGATGTTTGGGCTCGAGCCAGTAGTCGCCCGGAGGTACTTCGGCCCAGAGCACACCACCGTCTACCGAAGAAGCGGTCTCATTCGGATCGGGGAGGGTCGATTCGGAGAAATAGATCGGACCGCGGGTGTTCCCCTGGACCGGCGTGATCGTCGCAGTCGAACCCGGAAGACCATGCGGGTAGACGTCTTTGAAGCCGGGGTCGAAAGTAGTGGCGTCGCGGGCCTCGTGAATCGAGAAGGTCGAGACGATGGCGCACTATTCCAGTACCTGGTTTTCATCGAGCGGTATGCCGAGCAGGGCGGCGAAGCCGACGTAATAGATATCCGGCACCACCTGGAAGTTGACGTGCTGAAGGTCCTCGCCGGAGGTGTAAAAAGTCTGCAGGTAGATGTCACGGTAGCCCGCGGGAGTCTCGATGTAAGGGGTGACGCTGGCGTTGTCAGGCACCTGGATCGCGTAGTGCCCTTCCGGCCCGACCGGACCGGAGATCTCAGGGAGCTCTTCGACCCCGACCACACCACCAGGGATCCGGTCATCGATGTCGAAGAAGGCATAGGCGGTTCCTTCGATCACAACCGTTCCGGGCTGTGGGGCCAGGCCGGCTCATGAAGTTTCGGTTGTCATGAACGCAAGGCAAAGTGCCATGGCGGCGAACGCCAGCGTGGTGATCGAGAGTTTTCCTCTGAGTCCGTGCGAATTGGTCACCGGTAGCCTCCTGGCCGTGTGGTTTAGATCTTCCCCTGCTTCGCGTGAGTCTTCGCCGCTGACAAGCAGACAGCGGCGAGAACGTCACCTGAAGCCGTAATCGCGCTGCTAACAGACAATCGGCGTTCTCTCAGGGCTGTCTCGAATCCTCTAACGACCAACGCCGCCAATGGAGGGACCGTTGGTGACGGAGACCGGAGACCGGAGACCGGAGAACGGAGACCGCAGGACCGGATCCCGGACGAAGGTTTGACGGCCGGCTCGTGAAGGCCCAGGCCCGGGTCAGAAAGATGCA
Organism: Thermoleophilia bacterium; assembly: GCA_016649615.1. Classification (GTDB taxonomy): domain Bacteria; phylum Actinomycetota; class Thermoleophilia; order Solirubrobacterales; family 70-9; genus 67-14. The sequence continues at coordinate 1,439 of JAENXK010000185.1, read as the reverse complement.
ATTAGCGAAGAATTCCCATTTCTCGACAAGAAGCCGGAATTTGGGAGAAAAACCGAGGACAGTATGGGGGCGAGATTCGGAGCCGTCTTCTCTTAGTGCTGCAAATGAGTGTGTTCAGTGCTAAACGAGTCGAAATACCTGAACGGGCGGTTTCAATCCGCCGGGGGTGGACTTCGCTGACGGGGCAGGTTAGGACAGGAGTCACCAGATCTTCGGTGTCAGGGAAGGGTCCGGGATGGGATTAGGTTCTTCGACAAAGCAGGACGAACGCCACGGAGTGCGCGTGGGCGGGTCGGGCAGTGCCGGCGCAAAACAGAAACAAGCACCCGAGGAGGTTGGGGAAGCCGCGCGCAAACGAGTCGCGGTCGAGCTGATCCGGGACCATGATCCGGCACTGAAGGCAAGTGCGCGCCGATATTCGATCTGCGCCGACGATGCCGATGACGCCTATCAGCGCGGGATCGAGATACTCCTCTCGAAGGCGCCTACCGATAACGCCCGCCGCCTCCTGCCATGGGCCCGCACGGTCATCAAACACGAGGCCTTGGCGATCAGGAAATCCAGAGAGCGAATCCTTGGCCGCCCGGGCCCGCCAGATCGGGGCGAGGAGTATGAAGATTGGATTCAGCTGATCCCTTCGCCAGGCGAGGGGACAGACGAGCGGGTGGCTGCCCGGGAAAAGGTCGCTCGCAGTCGCGAAGCGCTCGGAACGCTGAAGCCGGCCGAGCTGCTCGCGCTCACGCTGTTGGCACAGGGTTACAGCTACGCCGAGATCGCCTCGCACTGCAACTGGACCCGCACCAAAGTCAACCGGTGTCTGGCCGAAGGCCGCCAGCGGTTCCGGTCGGTCTTCAGTGAAAGCGAGGCCGGCGAACGCTGCGCCGAATTCGAGCCGCTGCTCTCGTCCAAATGTGACGGCGAGATCGAGCCTGACCGGATCAGTGCGGTCGAGGATCACCTGAGGGTGTGCGGTCACTGCCGGGCGACCCTCCGGGCCTATCGAGCCGCACCGAAGGCCGCCGCCGCGCTCGCCCCGGTTGCTTCACTGGACCAGTCACTCTGGGAGCGAGCCCAGGAACTGGTGGTTTCCGCCCAGGTTAGGTTTCAATCGCTCGGCCGGGGATCCGACAGTTCGATCGGCGCCGTTGCCGCCTCTGGCGGCACCCGGGGTGTGGGGGCCGCGGCGCTGGCAAAAGCCCTGGCTATCTGCGCCGGCACTGCCGGAGGTGCCGCGGTTTGTGTGGCGACCGGGGTCGTACCGGGGTCTGAACTGATCAACCAGCACCACCAGAATCAGATCGTGCAAGAGACCGGCAAGCGACCAGCACCAGCGACGGCCCAGCTGCCCGACCCGGCCCGACCGCCCGAGCAGGCTGACTCTGCCGACCCGGCAGCAGACGTCAACGACACCGCAGAACCGTCCAACCAGAAGCCCCCAG
>JAENXK010000072.1 GCA_016649615.1 Thermoleophilia bacterium | reverse complement strand
GGCAACGGCCGTCCCGGCCTGATGGTCAAAGACCTCGGCAGCGGGAAGACGGTCTGCGGGCTGAACGGCAAGGCGAAACGCTCACTGGCGTCAAACACCAAACTCTTCACCACGGCCACCGCCTTGGCCCGTCTCGGCCCGGACCACCGTTTCAAGACCCGGGTATATGCCGACGGCGAGCTCAACCAGAAAGGCATACTCACAGGCAGCCTCTACGTGCGCGGCGGCGGCGACCCCACGCTCGGCACCGATGCCTTCCTCAACAGCTACCTGGCCGGCGAGGGCGCGTCAATCTCACGCCTTGCCGCCAAGGTGAAGCGGTCCGGGGTCAAGCGGGTCACCGGCAGGCTGTTCGGCGACGACACGGTCTTTGACCGCCGGCGGGGGGTGGCCGACTCCGGCTACTCGACCAGTCCCTGGATCGGCCCGCTGTCCGGCCTCTCGTTCAACGCCGGATTCACCAATTCCAGCCTCAGTCGCTTCAGCTCCGACCCGGCCAGGCTGGCGACAAAATCGCTGGTCAGGGAGCTCAAAAAGCGGGGCATCAGCATCCGCCCGGAAGTCGCCCTGGGCAAAACACCGAAAAGGGCCCGGTCGGAGATGGTCGCCAAGCAGGGCTCCCCGAACATCACCTGGATGACCCGGCTGACCAACCTCAACTCGAACAACTTCTTTGCCGAAATGCTGCTCAAGGACATCGGCGCCTCGGTGCGGGGTTCAGGGACGACCCGCAGCGGTGCGATCGTGGTCAGGCGCTACGCGGCGAGCCTCGGTTCAAAGGTCTCCCCGATCGACGGCTCGGGGCTGACCATCACCAACCGCTCAAGCGCAGCTGACGTGGTCACTCTGCTCAACCGTGCCCGCAGAAGCCCCTACGGCAAGGCCCTGTTCGATTCACTGCCGGTGGCCGGCCGCGATGGAACCCTGGCCGACCGGATGAAGGGCACCGCGGCCGCGGGCCGCTGTCACGCCAAGACCGGGACCCTGACCGGGGTCAGCGCGCTCTCGGGCTACTGCTACAACCGCTCCGGCCGTAAGTTCGCCTTTTCGATACTGATGAACTCGGTGCGCGACACCTACGGCGCCCGGGCCGCCCAGGACCGGATCGCCGCCCTGATCGCCGGGCTCTGAGCGCCCGCCTAACCGTCGTCCGACGCGGGAAGCTCCCCGGCCAGGAGCCGGTCAAACCCCTCGCGGTCGAGGACCGGGACCCCGAGCTTTTCGGCCTTCTCCCGCTTTGACCCGGCGCTGTCGCCGGCAACCACGAAATCGGTCTTCTTCGAGACCGATCCGGTCACCTTGCCACCGGCCCGCTTGATCATCGCCCCTGCCTCGTCCCGGGTCAGGTCGGGCAGGGTCCCGGTCAGGACCACTGTCCTGCCCTCCAGCGGGCCCCCCTCGGGACGGCGCTCCGACTGATCCAGCTCCATCCTGAGTCCCGCCTCCTTCAGCCGGACCACCGTCTGCCAAGTGCTCTCGTCGGCCAGTGATTCACCTACCTGACGAGCCATGATCGGGCCTACCCCTTCCGTTTCCTCGATCTGTTCGGGATCGGCATCCCGAAGATCTTCGATCGATCCGAACTGGTCGGCCAGGGCCTCGGCCGTGACCGCTCCCACTCCCGGCAGGCCGAGCGCAAACAGGACCCGCGGGAAGGGGACCTGCCGGGAGCGATCGATCTCGGTGATCAGGTTCGAGGCCGAAAGCTCGCCCATTCCGCTGAGCGACTCGAGCTGCTCCTGACCGAGACCGTAGATGTCGGCCACGTCGGCGATCAGGCCCTCTTCGAGGAACCGGGCGACCTGCTTTTCTCCCAGGCCCTCGATATCCATCGCCCCGCGCGAGACGAAGTGCTTTATGTGCTGGAAGATCTGCCCCGGACAGCCCGCACTGTTGGGGCAGATCGAAAAGACCGAATTCTCCGGCTTGACGATTTCCGTGCCGCAGGCCGGGCATTTTTTCGGTGGCCGCGGCCGCCTGGCGCCCTTGCGCCGCTTCTGGGTGAGCGCCGAGACCACTTGGGGAATCACGTCGCCGGCCCGCAATACGACGACCTCGTCTCCGGCCCTGACATCCTTGCGCTCCAGGTCCTCCTCGTTGTGCAGGGTTGCGGTCGATACGGTCACTCCGCCGACCCTGACCGGTTCGAGCAGGGCCCACGGCACCAGGTGGCCGGTCCGGCCGACGTTCCATTCGATCTCCTTCAGCCGGGTGGTCGCCGTGGTCGGAGGGAACTTCCAGGCGATCGCCCAGCGTGGCTCGCGCCCGGCCGTTCCCAGTTCGTTCCACAGATCGAGCCGGTCGACCTTGACCACCACCCCGTCGATCTCGAAGTCGAGTTCGTCCCGCCTCTCCAGCCACCATTGGCAGCGGTCCAGGACCTCCTCGATGCTGGCGTGCACCGCGGTATCCGGGTTGGCCCTGAATCCCCTTGCAGCCAGCCACCCGACCTCGCCCGAATGGGTCTCGAATGCCATGCCCTCACTGACCCCGATCCCGTAGGACCAGATCGCCAGCGGCCGCTCGGCGGCCATCCTGGGGTCAAGCTGGCGGATCGATCCCGCGGCCGAGTTGCGGGGGTTGGCGAAAGCCGGCAGCCCGTCTTCGGCCCTGCGCCGGTTCAGTTCGGCGAACGCTTCGATCGGCAGATAGACCTCGCCCCGGACCTCGATCAGGGGCGGCGCGTCATCGATCTCCTTCGGCAGCTCTTCGATCGTCTCGATGTTGTGGGTCACGTCCTCGCCGACCCGGCCGTCCCCCCTGGTCGCACCCCGCACGAAGCGGCCGTCCTCGTAGGTCAGCGAGATCGCCAGACCGTCGATCTTGGGCTCGGTCACATAAGTCAGCTCGCCGGGATCGACGTCGCGCCGGGCGAGGTGATTGTGTACCCGGGTGCCCCATGCTTCGAGTTCCCCGGCCGACCGGGCGTTGGCAAGGGAGAGCATGGGCAGGGCGTGTTCGACCGGGGCGAAAGCCTCGACCGGGGGCGAACCGACCCGCTGGGTCGGCGAGTCGCCGCTGATCAGCTCGGGGTTGGCCTGCTCGAGCTCCTGCAGTTCGGCAAAGAGGCGGTCGTACTCCTCGTCGGATATTTCGGGGGCGTCTTTGGCGTGGTAGAGCTCGCTGTGATGGGTGACCTTTTCGCGGAGCTCCCTGATCCGCGCCCCAACCGAACCGCCGGGCTGGTCCTGCTCTCGGGCCGGCACCAAGCCGGCCTCACTCCGCCAATGCCGCGAGCATCCGCTCGAAGTCTCGCTGCCGGAGGCCGTCGAGCCCGCCGTGATCGGTCAGGTCGAGGTGCAGTGGGGTGACCGAGATCCGGTCCCGGGCAATCGCCCCGATGTCGGTCCCGGGCTCGTCGTGGGCCCCGGGTTCGTAGCCGTAGATCCGGTAGTGGGTGCGGCCGTCGGACTCGTCCTTCTCGATCTTGCGCAACTCGTCGCGGTAGAGCCGCTTGCCGAGCCTGGTCACATCGATCCCCCCGGGTTCGGTCCCGGGCACGTTGATGTTGAGCAGGGTCCCGTTCGGCATCGGGTGCTCGATCAGTTCGTGGACGGTCGCCGCAGTGAACTTCGCGGCGAGCTCGAAATCGAAGTCGCGCTTGGGCCGGTAGCCCATTTCGCCTTCATTCGACTGCTGAGATACGGCGATCGCCGGCAGATCCAGAATCACGCCTTCGAAGGCGGCCGCCACCGTTCCCGAATAGGTCACGTCGTCACCGAGGTTGACGCCGTGATTGATCCCGGAAACGATCAGGTCCGGGCGCTCGCCGAGCAGCCCGACGGCGGCAAAGCGAACGCAGTCGACCGGTGTGCCGTCGGTGGCGTGGCCGAGGTCGCCGTCCTCGAAATGAATCTCTTCCACCGAAAGCGGCGACCGGGTGGTGATGCTGCGAGCCGAGGCCGAGCGGTTTGAATCCGGGGCGATCACATCGACCTGGACGCCCTCTATCTGCCGCAACTGGCGCCTCAGGGTCTGGAGCCCCTGTGCCCCGATCCCGTCGTCATTGGTCAGCAGTATCCGCACTACCTAAGAATAGGGGCGGCGGCTCCGGGTAGTCGACCCGGACGAAATAGAGTCCCTCCGCCGGCGCGGTAACCCCGGCGGAAGGCCGCTCTCCTCCCTCCAGCAGGTCCCTGAAGCCGGCCATCGAGCGGGTTCCATCGGCGACCTCGACCATGGTGCCGACCAGGATCCGGACCATGCTGCGCATGAACGTGTCACCGGTGATCCAGAACTGAAGCGTGTCGGTTTCGCTCACCGATCCGGTCACCGGGTCGGTCAGGCCCGGCTCGTCGATCCAGTCGGCCGAATGGATGATCCGCTCGAAGCGGGTGTGGTAGGTGTCGGTCGGGGTGAACGCGGTGAAGTCATGCTGGCCACAGACCGCCTCGGCGCAGAGATCGAGTGCCTCGCGGTCGATCTCGCGGGTCAGCCACCAGGCCCGGCGCGGGGCGAACGGGCTGCCCGGCCGCCGGGTCAGCAGGCGATAGCAGTAGGTCCGGGAGACGGCGTCCCGGCGGGCGTCGAAACCGTGCTCGGCCGGGGTGACCGCCCGGATCGCGATCTCGACCGGAGTCAGCCCGTTGAGGCTGCGGATGATCGTTCCCGGCATCTCGCCGTCGTACTCGAAGCTGGCCACCTGGCCGAGAGCGTGTACTCCTGCGTCGGTTCGCCCGGCGACTTTGAGCCGGATCGGCTCGGTCCTGAGCGATACTTCAAGCGCCCGCTCGATCAGGCCCTGGATCGTCGGGGTGCCTTCCTGCCTGGCCCAGCCCTTGAACGGGGTGCCGTCATATTCGATGTCAAGCCGCCAGAACACCGGCCAAGGATAGGCGGCTGACGACCGGTTACCACCAGGGGCGGATCAGCTTGAGCTTGGAAGTGCCGGCGACACCCCACGCTTTGGCCCTGATCCGGACCTTGCCCCTGACCCGGCGCTTCGGCTCGACTTTGATGTTCTCGGTAACCGTCCAACCCGGTTTGATCTTTTCGATGTTGACCAGAGGGGTGACCGAAACCCGCTTCCTCGACGAAAACAGGTGGACCCAGACGTCTTTGGCGGGCGCCTTGCCCTTGTTGGTCACGGCTACGGTCATGTTCAGGTAGCCGCCGCGATAGACCCAGCCCCGTTTGGGGGTCAGCTTGACCTTGGTGATCCGGGGCTTGGGGTCCTCGCCGGAGATGTCCCCTCCGCCTCCGTCGCCGGAGCCAGGGTCCACCGGCCCGGTCGGTCCCGAGGGCCCGGTCGGATCAGTCGGCCCGGTCGGTCCCGAGGGCCCGGTCGGATCGGTCGGTCCGGAGGGCCCGGTCGGCCCCGCGGGCCCTGTCGGGCCGCCGAGCTGCTGGATCCGGCTGTTGCCGGTATCGGCGATATAGATCACTCCACCGCCGCCCGGCGTGACCCCGGTGGGCACGCTGAACGAACCGTTGCCGGCGTTGCCCCACTGGGCGAGGAATCCGCCGGTCGGGTTGATCAGCTGCACCCGGTTGTTGGCAGAGTCGGCGACGAGCAGATTGCCCGAGCCGTCCACCGCCAGGCCGCGGGGTGCCGAGAACTGGCCGTTGCCCGAACCGGCGGTTCCGATCTGGGCATCGAAAACTCCGTTGGAGTCGCTCTTGATGATCCTCGAATTGCCGGTGTCGGCCACGTAGACCACCCCGCCGGCCCCCTCGGCTATGCCTTCCGGTCCGCTGATGCCGCCCTCGTCGGTGAACTTCCACTCAGAGCCACACCATCCCCACCCGTTGCACTTCTGCACCCGGTTGTTGCCGGTGTCGGCGATGAACAGATCCCCGAGCGTGTTGGTGGCGATCGCCGACGGGGAGCTGAAATAGCCGATCCCGCTGCCTCCGGAGCCCCACCCGGTCCAGTAGGTGCCGTTGGGATAGAGCCGCTGGATCCGGTGGTTGCCGGTGTCGGCGACAAAGATCGTGCCGAAGCTGTCGACCGCGACCCCGCGTGGATTGCTGAACTCGACCTGGCCGTTTCCGGCCGATCCGTAGCTGGCAAGCTGAGTGCCGGCCGAATCGAACTTGACGATCCGGTCGTTGCCGGTGTCGGCGACGTATACGTTGCCGACCGGGTCGGTGGCAATTCCCCGGGGACCGGAGAGGCCGTCAAAGGCAGCCGACGCCCCGGCAGCCGGAACCAGGCTCACTGCGAGCACGACGACAAGGGCCCGGAAAAAGCGTACCCCCAAGGTTCCGGCCGTTCATCTCCCTTGCTGGTTTGACGCTGCTCATCAGCAGATCGAAGATACCAGAGGCCGTCCCGGTCTCCCGCGACACGAACCGGGGGCATGAAACTGACCAACCCGGGAGCCCAGAGCCATCCGGAGCCTGCCCCGGCGGTCTCCTAGACCAGTTCGAGAAAGACCATTTCGGTCGAATCCGACTTGCGCGGACCGATCTTGATGATCCGGGTGTAACCACCGGGCCGCTCGGCATATCGCGGAGCGATCTCGTCAAAGAGCTTGTGAACCGCGAACTTGTCCTGACGGAGAGTCGAGAGGGCCTGGCGCCGGGCATGCAGGTCGCCGCGCTTGGCCAGGGTGATCAGCTTCTCGATCTCGGGCTTGGCCGCCTTGGCCTTGGCCTGGCTGGTCTTGATGCGCTCGTGCTCGATCAGCTCCTTGGACAGGTTGCTGAGGAGCGACTTGCGGTGAGCCGAATCACGGCCCAGCTTGTTCCTCTTTTTCGCGTGGCGCATCGTCTGTCTCCTCGTGTCCCGCGGACGGGCCGTCAGTCCTGGCGCAGCTCGTAGCCGCGGCCCTTCAGATTCTCGATTACCTCTTCGATCGACTTCTGGCCGAAGTTCGGGATCGCACCGAGCTCGGACTCGGACTTCTGGAGCAGCTGGCCGATCGTCTCGACCCCAGCCCGCTTGAGGCAGTTGTATGAGCGCACGCTGAGCTCCAGCTCGTCGATCAGGATCTCGTTGTCGGGGCCGGCCGGGATCGACCCGGTCGACACGGCAGCGACTTCGGCCACGACCGGCTCACGGGCGGTCAGTTCCTCGACCCGGTCCGGGTCGCTAAAGATGGCGAGGTTCTTGATCAGGATCTCGGAGGCCTCCCGCAGGGCCGTGTTCGGCTCGATCGAGCCGTCGGTCTCCAGTTCCAGGGTGAGCTTGTCGAAGTCGGTGCGCTGGCCGACCCGGGCCGCCTCGACCGTGTAGGCCGAACGGCGGATCGGCGAGAAGATCGAGTCGATCGGAATTACGCCGATCGGCTGGTCCTCGTCCTTGTTCTCGTCGGCCGGGCGGTACCCGCGGCCGCGGCCGATGGTCACGTACATCTCGAGCCGGGTCTTCTTCTCGAGCGTGGCGATCGGAGCCTCGGGGTTGAGGATCTCGACGCCTGCCGGAAGGTCGATATCGGCCGCTGTGACCTCACCCGGGCCGCTCGCGACGATCGGAGCTTCAACCGCGTCGGCCTCGGTGTGCATGCGCACGACCAGTTCCTTCAGGTTGAGCACGATGTCGGTCACGTCCTCGGTGACTCCGGCGATCGAGGAGAACTCGTGTGAGACGCCCTCGATCCGGACGCTGGTGATCGCGGCGCCGCCGAGTGAAGAAAGCAGCACCCGGCGGAGACTGTTGCCGAAGGTGTAGCCGAATCCCTTGTCGAGGGGCTCGATCGTGAAGAGACCCTTGTTTTCGTCAATCTGTTCGGAGCTGATGCTCGGTACCTGGAAGTCAGTGCTCATTAGTCCTCGGTTACTGGTTGAAGGTGAAAACTGGTGGACGCGGAGCCGGCGCTAGACGCGACGGCGTTTGCTCGGACGGCAGCCGTTGTGGGCCTGCGGGGTGACGTCTTTGACGCTGGTAACGTCGAGTCCGGCCGCCTGCAGGGAGCGGACCGCGGTGTCCTTGCCGGATCCTGCGCCCTTGGCGAAAACTTCGACCTTCTTCATGCCGTTCTCGACGCCCTTCTTGGCGGCGGCGTCGGCGGTCACCTGGGCGGCGAACGGGGTCGACTTGCGCGAGCCCTTGAACCCGGCGCTGCCGGCCGACTCCCAGGCGATCACGTTTCCCTCGAGGTCGGTCAGGGTGACGATCGTATTGTTGAAAGAGGTCTTGATGTGAGCCTGCCCGACCGCGACGTTCTTGCGGACTTTGCGGCGTGTGCGGGCCTTGGCTGGTTTCTTGGCTGCCATCTGAGTTCCTTTACTTTCCGCTCGGCGCCTTGCGCTTGCCGGTCACGCTCATCCGGCGCGGCCCTTTGCGGCCCCGCGCGTTGGTCTTGGTCCGCTGACCCCTCACGGGAAGCCCGCGCCGGTGCCTGAGGCCCCGATAGGAACCGATCTCCATCAGCCGCTTGACGTTCTGGGATCGCTCGCGCCTGAGGTCTCCCTCCACGTCGAGTGCGTCAACCGCCTCGCGCAGCTTGATGACTTCGTCCTCGGTCAGATCCTTGACCTGGGTGCTGTGATCGATCCCGACCTGGTCGAGCAGGTCCTGGGCGGTCGGCTGGCCGATCCCGAAAATATAGGTGAGGCCGACTTCGGCCCTCTTGTTCAGGGGGATGTTCACCCCGGCGATACGCGCCATTGACTAACCCTGCCTCTGTTTGTGTCGCGGGTTCTCACAGATCACCAGAACGCGTCCGCGCCGGCGAATAATCTTGCACTTCTCACACATCGGTTTTACCGACGCTCTAACTTTCATCGTCGTCCCACGGTTTTAGTCTCAAAGAATCCTCGCGACCTCCAGTAGACGAGGCTGCAAGGCACCAATAATCGGGCCCGAAGGCCGACCGGGAACAATAACAGGCCCGAGCGGGCTTCGTTCACCGGCCCGAGCGGGTCACTCCCACCCGTCAGCCGGGGCCATCAGGGCGTCAGCCGAAGGTTGGCCCGCGGCCAATTCTGGTCGATCATGTGCAATCACCCCTGACATAGGGGGGTAATCGCACATGATCGACCCGGGCCGCAGTCAAAACAGAGCCCGGGGTTCAAGCCGGGGCGCGCCACGGTTAGGGCCGGGGTCCGGGGTTCAAGCCGGGCGCCCGGGTCCAGTAGCTCTCAGGCCGTATCCCAGGGGGTCAGGATCCGCGGCCCGCCTTCGGTAGCGGCGACCGAGAATTCGAAGTGGGCGGCCATCGAGCCATCCCGCGAGTAGACCGACCAGCCATCGTCATCCATGTAGATGTCGGGC
>JAENXK010000187.1 GCA_016649615.1 Thermoleophilia bacterium | reverse complement strand
GTCCTGGGTGCTGGTCGCCCTGGCCCTGATGGCCGGCTCTCTTTTTCTCCGGGCCCAGGCCTGGTTCTACATCGCCCGTGCAGCGATGCCGGGATCACCACTCCGTCGCAGGGATTTCACCTCGGCGACGATGATCGGGGTCCTGATGTCAGCCACCCTGCCGGCGCGACTCGGCGAGCCTGCCAGGGCGCTGGCCCTGACTCGCCACACCGGACGGGCCAAAGACAACCTGCCGGTGGTGGTCGGCACCCTCGTCTCGCAGACCATGCTCAACCTGATCGCCCTGCTCCTGCTGGGCATGATCATCGTCGCCAGCACCGATCTGTTCCACAACAGCACCAAGACGCTTTTCACCTTCAGCCTGGCGCCGGTGCTTCTGTTGCTGGCGGTGATCGTCATGCCCACGATTCTCAAGCGGCAGGGAAACAGCCGTCTGGCAAAGATCGGCGCGGCCGCCCACGAAGCGCTGCTCAAGGTGCGCAAGGGACTGGCGATCTACAGGCAGCCGAAGAACGGATTCCCGGCAGCTTTCTTCCAGCTTGCGGCCTGGGCGATCCAGCTCCTTTCCTGCTGGGCCCTGATGTTCGCGCTAGGGCTCGACAGTCAGGCCGGTCTCGCCGCCTCGGCAGCGGTGCTGTTCGCGGTCAACGTAACCGCCGTAATTCCGGCGACTCCGTCCAACATCGGCATCTTCCAGCTCGCGGTGATCAGCGTCCTGACCACCGGCTGGGCGGTTTCCAGCTACGACGCGTTCGCCTACGGCGTGATCCTTCAGGCGGTTGAGATCGCCACCGCGGTCGGCCTCGGTCTTCCGGCACTGGTCCGTGAGGGCCTCACCTGGAGCGACCTGCGCACCCAGGCTCTGGCCACCTCGCCGGTCGAGCTTTCGGCCCGGCCGCCAAGCCGCGAGCGCGGCGATGCGGTTCCCGACTGGTCCCGCTGACTCCGGCCGGCCGGGCCTGACCCGCACCGCTCAGAGTGAAGTGAAGCCGAGGATCAGCTCGGCTGTGTCCGCGGGTACGTCCAGATGGGGGCAGTGGCCGACGCCTTCCATTTCCAGCCATTCGGCCTGAGGTACCCACTCCTCCCGGAATCTGACTGCCGCACCGGGCAGGCGAAGAATCCGGTCTTCGGTCCCCCAGACCATCCGTACCGGACAGGTTACGCGGGCGGCATCAAGCTCCCAGCCTTCGCGCTGGGCATACTCGAAGAGCTCCATGCCCCGGTCACAGCCGGCTGCTCCCCGGATCTGGTGGGCGATCAGGTCGGGCGGGATGTGTTCGAAGTTGACCGTGAGCATCTGGGTGGCACGGCGGCGGCCCTGTGCAGTAGCGGCGATCGAGTCGGCGTGTGGCGCGGCAGCCCTGAGTAGCTCCCGCACCATCCTGAAGTAGTCCATCGCACCCAGGTAATTCTGGTCTCCGGCCTTCCATCCCCCCGCCGGAGCGAGTGCCACCACAGATTCTGCCCGTCCTCGTACGGCCAGCTGAAGTGCCGCGAAACCGCCGAGCGAATTGCCGACGATATGGGCCGTTTCGAATCCGGCGTCGTCCATCGCAGCTTCGACCCCGGCGGCGAGCGTCTCCACGGTGACCGGGCCCTCGATCGCCGGTCCGCCGGCATGGCCGGGCAGGGTCACGGCAAGAACGTCGTGCTCTCGCTCAAGCAGGGGCCGGATCAGGTCCCACGACCTCCAGGTATCTGTGAAGCCGTGCACCAGCACCATCGGCGAGCCCGAGCCGGCACGGTGGGATGGGGTGAAAGTCGAATCCACGATCGGGATTCTGTCAGCCCGCCTCCGCCGCAGCTCGTGCGAACCGCGCGCGAACACTCGACGAGCCGTAGGCGGGGGCAGGAAGGCCTTAGAGTGGTCTCAGGTGAGCGGGTACTCATCATCAGCCAGGGCCGGCCTCGCGTACGATCCGCGCTGCCTGCTTCATGACAATGGTTCGATGGTCGTCGACGACCTGGCCGCCGGCTGGATCGATGTATCTCACGCCGAGAATGCTCAGCGGATTCAGCGGGCGCATCGGGTGCTGGAAGTCTCCGGTGCGGCCGCCCGGCTGGAGGGAATCGAACCGCGCTTCGCCACCCGAGAGGAGCTCTCACTGGTCCACACCGACGCCCACATCGACCGGATCGAACGAGCCGGCCGGTCCGGGTCGCTCGAGATGGTTGGTCCTGAAGCCCGGTTCGGGCCGGAATCCCGGGAGCCGGCCCTGCTCGCGGCGGGCGCCGGGCTGGCCTGCGTGGATTACGCGATGTCTGAGCCGAATGGCCGCGCCTACGCACTCACGCGGCCGCCGGGCCATCATGCCTCGGCCGACCAGGCGATGGGCTTCTGTCTCTTCAACAACGCCGCTCTCGCCGCCCGGTACGCCCGGGCCCGATACGGCGTGGGAAGGGTCGCGATCCTCGACTGGGACGTTCACCACGGCAATGGAACCCAGGAAATCTTCTACGAAGATCCCGAGGTCCTGTTCATCTCGATCCACCAGGACCGCCTCTATCCGGCGGACATGGGCACGATCGGGGAGCGCGGGAGCGGCGCCGGCCTCGGTGCGAACGTCAACGTGCCGCTGCCGGCGGGGTCCGGTGACGCCGGCTACCTGACCGCGATGAGTGAGGTGGTGCTGCCTTCGCTTGCCGCCTTCAGACCTGACCTGGTGGTCCTCTCGAGCGGACAGGACGCGGCTGCATCCGATCCGCTCGGCCGGATGAGTGTTACCACCGAAGGCTTTCGCCGAATGACCGCGCAGCTGGTCGAGTTCACCGAAGCAGAGTGTGACGGCCGGACCATTGCCCTCCAGGAAGGCGGCTACAGCATCGATCACATGCCGTTCTGCGTCCTGGCGACGGTCGAGGCCCTGGCCAGCCTGGAACCGGCCCTGGAAGGCGATCCGATCGAGCTGGATGTGCCGGTTGAGATCGGCCCGTCTGAAACCGAGGCGGTCAGAGCAGCCCGCTCGGCAGCTCTGGGTTGAGGCAGCCGGGCCGG
>JAENXK010000207.1 GCA_016649615.1 Thermoleophilia bacterium | reverse complement strand
GAGCGTGAGCGATGGCTGCTTTCGATTCAAGTGGCGGCGGCCAGGAACCCCGGCGCCGGTTCGATGCGGCTCTTCAATGAGTCAGTAGAAGTTGCCGAATCAGGAATCTCGCTGGAGGAGCTCCGTCGCGAAGCTCCGGCAAAGCCAGTCAGGCCGGCAAAGGTGACCGCAGCGCCGAAGGCCTTCGCCGACAGCCTCGATTACTCCCGCCAGCGCCTTGTCGAAGAGGAGACCAGACGGCGAGTCCTTCTGGGAGAAGGCTGAAGCCCCGGAGCGGTCTGACCTCCGCAATGGGGTGAGCGCCCCGGCCGTCCCGATCAGGAATCGCTGCCTCCCGGGATCGGCAGCAGTTGACCGACACCGGGAACGCTTCCTTCTGTCTGTTCGCCACTTCCTGCCTTCGACCCGAACGGCTCCCTATCCTGGGCGAGAAAGGCGTCGAGCTTCTCGGCCGAGTCTCTCTCGTTTCCGGGAAACAGATGTCCGTAGCGGTCCATTGTCATGACGATCGATGAATGGCCCATGTATATAGAGAGGGTCTTGGCGTTTACCCCGGCGGCGATCATCAGCGACGCATAGGTGTGGCGGCATTCGTGGTAGCCGAGGTGCCCCAGCCCTTCCTTAGCCCAGATCCGCTTCGCTCTCCGGATCGCGTTCGAGGGGTCGAATGGCAGCTGCCCCTCGCCCAGAACCAGCCCTGCCTCCCCCGCTCCCTGCCGGAGCCTTTGCTTGATGAGCATCGGTCGAAGAGCCCCCGGCAGAGGAACACGCCTGAAGCCGGCCCGGCTCTTCGGTTCGATGAAGCCCGCGACCCTGTCCCAGGAGCGCTCGACTTCGATCGTCCCCCGGACAAGATCAACGCTCCTCCAGCCAAGCGCCTGCAGCTCGCCGCGACGAAGGCCGGTGTAAACGGCGAGGGCCCAGATCAGGCGGAGGTGCTCCGGTAGGACGTGGAGCAATGCGTCGACTTCCTCGGGTGGTGCCACCCGGTCCTTCTTCCTGCGGTCGATCGGCAGATCGAGGCGCTCGGTCGGGTTGGCGTCTATCTCCTCCCGGTCGAGCGCTCTCCTCAGGATCGAGCGAAGCGGCAGGACCGCGTTTCGAACCGTGCTCGGGGCGTAGCCCTCGGCGACCATCCAGTCGATTACGTCCTGGATGTCGGACCGGGTGATGTCGGCGAGCCTGGTGCGTCCGAGCCGCGGGGCAAGGAAGCGCCTGATGGAGTCCTCGTAGCTTCTAAGTGCTGCCGGCTTGAACGGGGTGCCAGACCTAGTTCTGACCGTGCCCGCTTTTGCGGCCTCCAGCCAGTTTTGTGCGGCAAGATCGAAGAAGGCCTGTCCAGGAGCGAGAGCGGTGGGATCGGCGAGTGCTTCGAGGGTCTCCTGTCGCCAGAGCCTCGCCTCTTCGAGTGTCCTGAGGGTCCGCCTCAGGTTCCGCTGGTGGATCTTCGACCAAGCCTGACCCTGGAAGGACGGTTGACAGTCGCAGGCCCCCGACGCTTTCCCTGAGCAGGTCTTCTGGTGAACGAGGTTGATCCCCGGTTCAGGGCATCTGAGCGGTCTCTGGTGGTTCGGATCTTTCGGCACCCCGTTTGTTTAGCTTGGTTTGGCTGACTAATCAAGTGTCGTCCCGAAGGGCGTAGCGGGGGCCGGATTCGAACCTGCGACCTTCGGGTTATGAGATCTCTTCGAGCCGGTCTGTCGGGCACTCCACGGCTTTCCAATGCGGGCTCAGATGCTCTGAGGTGAGCTGAGCCTCGCTTGGTTCGGTACCTCAGCCGGTACTACGGTTTTCAGGCAGGTCCGAAGGTCGCTCCGACTAGAGCTGGGAAGGCCATACGAACGCAACTGCTCAATGACAACCGCCGCCCGATTCCAATCTGCCGTGTTCGTTTTTTCGGGGGAAGATCAACCGTGTCCGGAAGAGCGGGGGAGTTCCAGTTGGGGTCGCTTGGGGTGGTTGGCACCCCGTTTGTTTAGCTTGGTTTGGCTGGCTATTCAACTGTCGTCGCGAGGGACATAGCGGGGGCCCGCTTCGTTTCTCAGGGGGACGCTCGAATGGTCGAGCGAGTATGCCTCGCAGACTGAGTTCGCTGGAGGCCCCTCAGCGTTTCAGCTTGACCGAGAGCTTCTTTGTCTTGCTGTTGCCGGCGTCATCGATCAGCTTCAGGGACAGCTTCGCCGTCGCCTTCTTGCCCTTCTTCAGGGCCTTGGTGATCTTCTTTGCGCCCTTTGGCTTCTTCGGCTTCAGGGTCACTGCCGCGGACTGACCGGGATCGTTGCCCTTGGATGCTTTCTTCAGCTTGTAGGTCGCCTTCCCGCCAACCTTGACCTTGCCGGTAGCCTTGGCCGTGACCTGCTCAGAGGAGCGGAATTTCGCCTTGACCTTGATCGAGCTGCCCTTCTGCGGCTGCTTCTTCGCAGCCGAGACAACCGGGTTCCTGACCGCGTTG
>JAENXK010000217.1 GCA_016649615.1 Thermoleophilia bacterium | reverse complement strand
GCCCGACAGGATTCGAACCTGTGACCTTCGGTTTCATAGAGCTCAAGTCAGCTGAGCTAGTCCTTCCGCGCCCTCCGATTTCGAAATGACTGCCCGTCTGACTGCCCACTTCCAGGCACTCGAATCGCGAGGGCTGGCGCCTATCGCAATCGCTGAGCCAGATCTAAAGCGCGCCCGACAGGATTCGAACCTGTGACCTTCGGTTTCGTAGACCGAAGGTCAGCGCGGCCCAGCTGATGTCCCGGGGCAATCAGGCCTAGTCCAGCGCTAGACGATGATGTCGCCCATACCGCTCGACTGTTCCTGTTCGTCGGCGGTTTCAAGCACTCCCAGCAGCTCAGTGACCCGGCAGACGAGTAACCGCTCATCGTCAACGTCTATCCAGGCTCCGGCCTCGGCGGGAAAGACGACGTGATCGCCCGGACTGACAGGCATCCGTACCCCCGCGGCTTCCCACCAGTCGACGCCCTGGCCTACAGCCAGGACGATTCCGTGCTGAGGTGGGGGTTCCGAGGTCCCGGGTGGGACGACCAGACCCGACTTGCGCATTCGCTCGGGTTCTAGTTCCTTAATCACAACCCGGTCGAAAAGCGGTTTGAGCAGATGCTTGGCCACGAGTCAAGCCTAGCCTCGTGCTAGCTGCGCGCGCACCGCCGGCGCAACCTCGGTTCCGAACAGCTCGATCGAGCGGAGGACCTTTTCGTGGGGCATGGTTCCGACGGTGAACTGGATCAGCAGACGGTCGTGGTTGAAGATCTTGTGCTGGTGGAGGATCTTCTCGGTCACCTCGGCCGGCGTGCCGATGAAGTTGGCACCGTCGAGGTTGCAGCTGGCGTCGAACTGGGCGCGGGTCATCTCGGGCCAGCCGCGCTCGCGGCCGATCCGGTCCATCATCGTCTTGAACGGGATGAACGACTCCTCGATCGCTTCCTCGGAGGTCTCGGCGATGAAACCGTGGGAATTGATGCTCATCGACAGGCCGTCGTGGCCGGAGGCCTCGGCGGCCCTTCGGTAGAGGTCGGCGAACGGGGCGAACTTGGAGGGGTTGCCGCCGATGATCGCCAGGGCGAGCGGCAGGCCCATCGTGCCGGCCCGGACCGCCGAGCCGGGGTTGCCGCCGGCGGCCAGCCAGATCGGGATCTGCTCCTGGACGGGCCGGGGGTAGACCCCGCGGCCGTCGATCGATGGCCGGTGACGGCCCTGCCAGCTCACGACCTCTTCGTCGCGGGCCTGGATCAGCAGTTCGAGTTTCTCTTCGAACAGCTCGTCGTAGTCGTCGAGCGAGTAGCCGAACAGGGGGAACGACTCGATGAAAGAGCCCCGGCCGGCCATGATTTCGGCCCGGCCACTGGAGATCAGATCGATCGTGGCGAAGTCCTGGAAGACCCGGATCGGGTCGTCCGAGCTGAGCACGGTGACCGCACTGGACAGTCGGATCTTCCCGGTCCGGGCCGCGGCCGCTCCGAGCACGACCGCCGGGGCAGAGACGGCGAAGTCGGGTCGGTGGTGCTCGCCGATCGCGGCGACCTCGAGACCGACCTGTTCGGCCAGCTCGATCTCCTCCAGGAGGTCTGAGATCCGGCGTTCGGGCGAGATCGTCTCGCCGGTTTCGGCCGAAGGAGTCAGCTCGGCGAAGGTGTAGGTGCCCAGTTCCATGCTGATCCAACTGTAAGGTCAGGCCTCCATGGATGTGGTGCGGTTGCAGAGATGGTCGAGAATTGAATCGGAGCGAATACGGAGCGATGAGTGAATACGCATGAGTGAATGCCAGTTCTGCGACCGAATCGCCGACGGCGATGACGTTTACGCGACGACCGAGTTTGCCGCAGCCTTCCCGGACTGCCATCCGGTGTCAGATGGCCACACGCTGGTGGTGCCGAAGCGTCATGTGTCCCGAGCCGAGGATCTCGAGCGGGCCGAGTGGGCGGGCCTTTTTGATCTGGTCCGCGAGGTGACCGGAGAGCTGGCTGCCCTGCCCGGGGTCGAGGGCGTGAACGTCGGCATCAACAGCGGCGAGGCAGCCGGCCAGACCATCGGCCACGCTCACGTGCACGTTATTCCGCGCCGGCCGGGTGACGTGGAAGATCCGCGCGGCGGGATTCGGTGGGTGATCCCCGGTAAGGCTGATTACTGGACTGGGGCTGGCGGGAGTGACGGACGGTGAGCGAACGGGTTGTCCTCGGGGAGAAGCTGCTCACGCTCGTCAGCCGTCACGGGTGACATTCCAGCGACCTTGCTGAGCTAGTG
>JAENXK010000102.1 GCA_016649615.1 Thermoleophilia bacterium | reverse complement strand
CGGGCCTCGCCGCCGTCCCAGCTGACCAACTGCTCCTCGAGGTGGATGCGACCGTGACCGGACTCACCCAGGGCACGGCATTCGTCCTCACTGAGCACGACCGGCAGGAAACCGTTCTTGGTGCAGTTCGAGAAGAAGATGTCCGAGTAGGACGGCGCGACGACCGCCTTGAATCCGAATTGCTCGAGCGCCCACACGGCGTGTTCCCGTGAGGACCCGGAGCCGAAGTTACGCCCGGAAACCAGGATCGGGTTCGGCTCCAGCTCGATCTCGCCGTCACGGATCCAGTCGTAGAAGAGAAACTCGCCGAAGCCGGTTCTCTCGACCCGCTTGAGGAACTGCTTCGGGATGATCTGGTCGGTGTCGACGTCGCTCCGGTCGAGAACCGATACCGGACCTTCGATGATCTCGATTGCTTCCATTGTTCGCTCCTAGCTCCAGTTGCGGATGTCGACGAAATGACCTTCGATCGCGGCCGCGGTGGCCATGGTCGGGCTGACCAGGTGGGTCCGCCCGCCCTTTCCCTGGCGGCCCTCGAAGTTCCGGTTGGAGGTCGAGGCGCAGCGCTCACCCTCGATCAGTATGTCGGGGTTCATGCCCAGGCACATCGAACATCCGGCCCCGCGCCACTCGAAGCCGGCGTCCTCGAAGACCCGGTCGAGTCCCTCCTGCTCGGCCTGAGCCTTGACCAGGGCCGAGCCGGGCACGACCATCGCCCGAACCGTGTCGGCCACGCGGCGTCCTCTGATCGCTCCGGCGGCCTCGCGCAGATCGCTGATGCGCGAGTTGGTGCAGGATCCGATGAAGACCCGCTCCGGGCGAATCTCCTCCATGGGAGTCCCCGCCTCGAGGCCCATGTATTGCAGGGCGCGTTCGGCCGAATCGCGATCAGCCGGAGATTCCATCTCGGCAGGGTCAGGCACCCGGTCGTTCACCTGGGTGACCATCCCCGGGGTGGTCCCCCAGGTGACCATCGGCGAGGTCCCGCCGGCGTCGATCACGACCTCCTGGTCGAATTCGGCTCCTTCGTCGGTCGGTAGCGCCTTCCAGCGCTCGACCGCTGCCTCGAAGTCCCCGGGCATTCCGGGCTTGCCGCGCATGTACTCGTAGGTGACTTCGTCGGGAGCGATCATTCCGGCCCTGCCTCCGCCCTCGATCGTCATGTTGCAGACCGTCAGCCGCTGTTCCATGGTCAGGTTCCTGATCGCTTCGCCGGCGTATTCGACCACATGGCCGGTCATGCCGCCGGTGCCGAGCCTGCCGATTGTGGCCAGGATCAGGTCTTTCGACGTGACCCCCTCTTCGAGGGTGCCCGTGTAACTGATCCGCATGGTCTTCGGACGTCGCTGGACCAGGGTCTGAGTCGCCATCACGTGTTCGACCTCCGAAGTGCCGATCCCGAAGGCGAGCGCCCCGAAGGCTCCGTGGGTCGATGTGTGCGAATCGCCGCAGACGATCGTCATGCCGGGCTGGGTCAACCCGAGCTCGGGCCCGATTACGTGCACGATCCCCTGGGTCTCGGAACCGAGGCTGTAAACGGGAACCCCGAACTCTGCCGCGTTGGCCTCGAGCGTCTCGACCTGTTTGCGGGAGAGCGTGTCGGCGATCATTTTCGCCGTCGGCGTTCCGTCGGTCGGCACGTTGTGATCGGCCGTGGCGATTGTCTTGTCGGGTCGCCGCAGCCTGCGACCCTTCATCCGCAGTCCCTCGAACGCCTGTGGCGAAGTGACTTCGTGAACCAGGTGGAGATCGATGTAGATCAGGTCCTCCCTGACTTCATGGGCCTCCCAGATCTTTTCGAACATTGTCTTGGGCATGGTCGTCTCCTTCCTATCCCCGGCGCAACCCGGCGGCGATCACTGCGATGAACCTGGTCGGTCGATCGCTGTCGTTTTCAAAATGGTGAGGCAGGTCGGCATCGAAGGTGACGCTGTCGCCTTCGCCCAGTGGGTGGCGCTCCCGGTCAAAGACCAGAACGAGTTCGCCGCTCAGGACCACGGCCGTCTCGCGGCTGCCGGGTTCGTGCATCGGGGCATCTCCTGCCCCGCCTGTGCTTCCGCCGGGTTCAAGTCGGTGAGCCGACACGTCGGCCCTGAGCCCTGGCAAAGGCGGAGTCAGCTCTTCGATCTGGTGTGCGCCCCGGCGGTGGAGGCGGTGATCGGCGGCCGGGCTGACCACGACGTGCGGGGTTTCGTCGAGCCGGAGCAACTGGGAAAGGCTCAGGTCGAGCCCGGACGCGATCTTCGATGCAACCGCCAGGGTCGGACTGGTATTGCCCCTTTCCACCTGGGAGAGCATGGTTGCGCTGACACCGGTCCGCTCAGCCAGGTCGCGCAGCGAAAGATCCATCGCCTCGCGCAGCGACTTGACCCGAAAACCGACCGCGGCCATGTCCGGTCCCGGATCGGCCGATCCGGCGGATACCACGGATCCGGCCGGGGGCGGGGAATTCTTCGGCGGGGCGGAACTCGTCATGTCTGTACGTTATCACGCACGCTTGTATTACACAATGAGGTCCCCCCCCTTTCGCACCCCCTGGTGGCCGATCCCCCGTTTCAACCGCATCTGTTCGTCGCCGGGCAGAGCTGCACGAAAAACGCCCCGCGATGGCGGGGCGTTTCAAAGCTTCAGGTAGGTGCGATCAGATTCGCTGGTTGGGGCGCTTGGTCTGGCCGTTCTGATCGGCGGGGTAATGGAAGCTGAACAGGCTGAATAGAACTTTGCCCATCATCGGTATCACGTCTCACTTGGATTGTCGTTGCGCTGCCTTTTTGTGGCGCTTGGATGTTGCCAGTGAAACGTAAGGGCTTGAACACACTTGCTCAGTGAGATCGCTCACTCAGCCGGATCGGGCGTTCAGGGGCCCTCAGGTTTCCGATGACTTCAGGGCCCGGTCAGGCCGGCGGTCTCGGGCGAGGCGGAGTCGCTTCTCCGGATCCCGGTGCCGTCGACCAGGTTCGAGAGCGCCCGGACGTAAGCCCTGGCCGAGGCTTCGAGGATGTCGGTGGCGACCCCCTGTCCCGAAGCGCTGCGACCGTCTGCCCGCAGGATCACAGTCACCTCTCCCAGCGCGTCGTCCCCCCCGGTCACGGCGGCCACGTGGTACTCACGCAGCTCCGCTTCTTCCGCGGTCGCAGCCTGGATCGCCCCGAAGATCGAGTCGACGGGACCGTCCCCGCTTGCTTCGCCACTCTGTTCCTCTCCGTTCGGAATCTTGACGCGGACCCGGGCCATCGGTTTGCGCTCGGTTCCGGCTTCGACCTCGAAGCCTGCCAGTTCGAACGACTGCGTCCGTTCGCGCATCTCGTCCGAGACGATCGCCTCGAGGTCGAGCGCGGTGACCTGCTTCTTCTTGTCGGCGACTTCCTTGAACCGCTTGAAGGCCTGGTTCAGGGCGCCACCATCGACCGAGAAACCGAGCTGCTCGAGAGCGTCCTTGAGCGCGTGGCGGCCCGAATGCTTGCCCAGAACCAGCTGGTTGGAGTCGAGCCCGACCTCCGTCGCATCCATGATCTCGAAAGTGGAGCGTTCCTTCAGCACGCCGTCCTGGTGGATGCCCGATTCGTGCGCAAACGCGTTCCGCCCGACCACGGCTTTGTTCGGCTGGACCACGTAACCGGTCAGGCGCGAGACCAGGCGGCTGGTCCTCGCCAGCTCTTTCGTATTGATCCCGGTACTCAGTCCATGGGCGTCGTGGCGAACCTTTATCAGCATCGCGATTTCCTCCAGCGAGCAGTTGCCGGCGCGCTCGCCGATCCCGTTGACCGCACACTCGACCTGCCTGGCGCCGGCGAGAACCCCGGCGTAAGAGTTCGCCACCGCCAGCCCGAGGTCATCATGGCAATGCACCGAGAGCTCAACCTCATGCAGCGTGGGCGCATGCCGGTAGAGGTCTTCGAAGTACTGGGCGTATTCAGCCGGGGTGGTGTAACCGACGGTGTCGGGGATGTTCACCACGGTCGCCCCCTCCTCGACCGCGATCGCGCAAACCTCCGCGGTGAACTCAACGTCGGCCCTGGTCGCGTCCATCGGCGAGAACTCGATGTCGTCGCAATATGACCTGGCGTGGGCGACCGCCGCCCGGGCCCCGGCCTTGACATCCTCGCGGGTATTGCGCATCTGGTGCTCGATGTGAATGTCCGAGGTTGAGATGAAGGTATGTATCCGGGGTCGCTCGGAGTCCCGGATCGCATTCCAGGCCGATTCGATGTCGCCCTTCTGAGCCCGCGCCAGACCACAGATGGTCGGCCCCTCGACCTCACGGGCGATCATTTCGACCGCCTCGAAGTCACCCGGCGACGCGATCGGAAAACCGGCCTCGATCACGTCGACCCCCAGCCTTGCCAGCTGTTGGGCGATCTCGACCTTCTCAGCCCCGTTGAGCGAGATGCCGGGGGACTGCTCGCCGTCTCTCAGCGTGGTGTCAAATATGTGGACGTGGTTGGCGTCTGTCTGAGTGTCCGAATTGCTGGACATTGTGCTTCTCCTTCTGAATCGAAACGAAACTCTCTGTCTGCTCGCGGCTTACGCGCCGCCCGGCGATCAATTCCCCCAGAGGGGGAGAAGGAGAAGCAGGGCCGGGTTGTTGAGCCTTCGATTCATGCTACGACCAGCCTAGCGCACCGGCACGGGCTGGTCCAGGGTGGCGCTTGAGCGGAGCCGGCGATCGCGTGCGACGCCTCAGGGGGTCAGCAGGACCTTGCCGATGTTCTGCCGCGACTCGATGTAGCGATGGGCCTCCGGCGCCTGGTCGAAAGAGAAGGATTTCGAAATGACCGGATCGAACTTGCCGGCCGCGAGATACTCGTTCAGCCGTCCAGCGAGCCGGCCCAGACCCTCCTCTTTCCACCAGTCGAGCAGATTGAGCCCGAAAACCCCCTTGTTCTCGCTGATCATGTTGAGGCTCTTCCACCACGGGACGGTCGCCAGCGGCATCCGCACCAGAGCCCCGAGGGTATTCAGGCTGAGAGGGCCGCGGGAGCCCTGGATCTCGGAAACCCCGAACATGATCAGGCGCCCACCCGGTCTGAGGATCGAGTAGTCCTTGCGAAAGCTGGTCGGTCCCTGGGCGTCGATTATCACGTCAACTCCTTCGCCCGAAGTCAGTTCGCGCACCACTTCGGCGAAATCCTGGCTGCGATAGTCGATCGCGTGCCGGACCCCCTGCTCCCTTATCGCGTCATGTTTTCCCGGTGAGGCCGTGCCGAAGATCTCGGCACCGATGTCGCGGGCGATCTGGGTCGCAGCGGTGCCGACCCCACCGGCGGCAGCGTGAATCAGGACCCGCTGGCCCGCCCTGAGGCCACCCATCTCGACCAGGGCCGCAATCGCGGTGCAGTAATTGACCGGCAGAGCCGCCGCCTGCTCGAAGCTGAAGCGATCCGGGACCGGAAATACATCGTCGGCCCTGGCCGAGACCAGTTCGGCCTGCCCGCCGAACATGGTCGGACCGAACACCCGGTCTCCTGTTGCTATGCCGTCCACCCCCGGTCCGACCGACTCGACAACTCCGGCGAATTCGTATCCGAGCACGCAGGGAGTCTTCGGCGCGTCCGGGTAGAGGCCCTTTCTGGCCAGCAGCTCGGCGAAATTGACCCCGGATGCGCTGACCGCGACCCGGACCTCGCCCGGTCCGACCTCCGGATCCGGCCGCTCCTCGACCAGGAGCTTCTCTGGGCCTCCGCTACCGGAAAGAACTACGGCTCGCACCGACCAACCGTAGCCGAACGCAGATCAGGGCGTGAGTTCGATCGCGTAACCGGAGGCGAAACCGTCCAGTTCCTTGATCGCCTCGATGGTCGAAGCCGTGACTTCGGCGTCGCTGGTCACCACCATGACCGCCTGATCGCTGTCAGCTTCGGCCCCGACCGCCGCAGAACCGATGTTGACGCCCTGCTCGCCGAACGCCGACCCGACGCGGCCGATCATCCCCGGCCGGTCCGTGTACCGGAAGACCGCCATATGTTCGGCGAACGGCAGGTAGAAGCTTTCGCCCCAGATCGAGACCAGGTATGGCACGTTGCGGGGGCCGACCGTGGTGCCGGCGACCGAAACGGTCTGATCGCCCGACTGGACCGTGACCCGGACCAGGTCAGTGAACTCCTCGGCGCTCGAGTCCTTTATCTCACTGATCTCAATGCCCCGCTCTTCGGCCATGTGCGGCGCGTTGACCAGGTTGACCGCCTCCTCGGTGTGGCCGACAAGGAGTCCCGCCTGGACCGCGATGCCCAGAAGACGTGTGTCGTTGTCGGCGATCGCGCCCCGGAACTCGACCTCGACCCCACCTTCGATGATCCCTGGCACCAGCCCGATCGCGAGCTGTCCCAGGGTCCTGCAGAGCGGAACGTAAGGGGCGAGTGCCTCCATCACGGCCGGGCTGACCGCGGGAATGTTGACCGCATTGGTGACCACGCCGCCGGTCAGGGCCGCCGTCACCTGTGCCGCGGTATCGGTACCGGCCCGGTCCTGGGCTTCGGCGGTCGAGGCGCCCAGGTGTGGCGTGACGACCACGTCCTCGCGGGCGAATACGGGGTGCTCGGTGAACGGCTCTTCGGGGAATACGTCGAGGGCGGCTCCTCCCACCTGACCCGACTCGAGTCCTTCGATCAGCGCGTCCAGAT
>JAENXK010000183.1 GCA_016649615.1 Thermoleophilia bacterium | reverse complement strand
CCGGCCCTGATCCTGATCGCGGCCGGCTGGCTCGTTTTCCTGCTGGTCTACGGGGCAATCGCCGGAATCGACCGCGCCCTTCTGCCGGTTCGAAGGATCGGAGGGCTGGCGATCCTCTGGATCCCGACCGTGATCATGATTCCGCCACTGCTCGGCAACCCTTCGCGCGAAGTCGAGTACACGGTGATCGTTCTGGCCGCATTCGGTCTGGGCTGGATCGCCGACCGGCTGCTTCCCTGGCCGAGGGCGCCGCTGATCCCGGCAGCGGTCGGCCTCGGCCTGATCACTTTCGATCTGGTCGCCGACACGCACCTGATCACCCGCTCGATCCTCGGCCCCAATCCGGGCTTCGGATCCCGCTTCTACGGGATAGGCAACGAGCTGAAATCGGGGCTGATGGTCCTGCTCCTGGCAGGTCTGGCGGCGTCCCTGACCGGCCGGCCGAAGTCCCGCGGGGCGGCGCTCATCGTGATCGGCTCCGGCCTCGCCCTGGGGGTGATCCTGGGATCGGGCCGTCTCGGGGCCGGGGTCGGTGCGGCGATCATCGTCGCCGCCGCGACCGCCGTGGCGGCGGTGCTGATGCTGCCCGGCGAACTCACCCGGAAAAGGATCGCGATCCTGGTGGTCAGCCCGGTCATCGGTCTGGCAATCCTCGCCGGACTCGACCTGCTGACCGCCGGGGGCCAGGGTCACTACACGCAGAGTGTGCTGTCGCTGGACTCGTCCGACTCATTTCTGGAGATCGTCGAACGACGGTCGACCCTCGCCTGGAAACAGCTCAAGGGTGGCAATACGCCGCTGGTCACGGCGATCTGCCTGCTCGCCGCGGCCTTCGCTATCCGTAACCGGAAAATGTTCCAGCCCTTTCCCGGCCCGATCTGGCCGGCCGCCCTGATCGGCGGCCTGGTCGGCGGTCTGGTCGGCTCGCTGACCGAAGACTCCGGACCGCTGCTGATCATCGTCGCCACGGTCAGCCTGGCCGGAGTCTGTGCCTACCTGCTCGGCCGGCCACAGGCGCCGGCGCCGGAACGGCCGGAATCAGGCTGAGCCGGCAGGACAAGCAGGAAGGCCCGCCGGTCGGCGGGCCTTTTCTGACGCTGCTGCCAAACCCCTGAAGGCACCGGGGGCTTCAGCTACGGAGGGGGTGGGATTCGAACCCACGGTACGCCGAAGCGCACAACAGTTTTCGAGACTGCCCGATTCAACCACTCTCGCACCCCTCCGGGGGAGCCTCAAAGGCTAACGACCGGAGCCGTTGCACCGCGTCCCGGGCGTTCGGCTGAAACAACGGCTCCGACCGGATGCCGCCCTATATTCACGACTGGAGTCCCGGCCCCCGGGGCCGGCCTCGAACCTGACGAGCAGGAGCGGATCATCAGCACCGAAACAGAGCCCGACCGGATCCTTGAATACGAGGTTGACGGAGCAGTCGCCCGCCTCACCCTGAACCGGCCGGAGCGCGGAAACGGTCTGACCGCCAGGCTGATTGCCGAGCTCGCCGCCACGGTCGAGCGGGCCGACCTCGATCCCGGGGTCCGGGTGCTGCTGCTCTCGGGCCGCGGCAAGGGATTCTGCGGCGGCTACGACCTGGTCGCCACGGCCGAGGGTGGCGGCGCCGGTGAATTCGGCGAGGGGGCCGCGATGGAGGGAACCGCCCTCGATCCGGCCGTCCAGGGGGCAAACCATGACCCGGCCGCTACCTGGGACCCGATGCTCGACTACTCGATGATGAGTCGCAACGTGAGGGCTTTCATGGCGCTGTTTGATTGCACCAAACCGGTCGTCTGCAAGGTCCATGGCTTCTGCGTCGCCGGGGGAACCGACCTCGCCCTCTGTTCGGACCTGCTGGTGATCGAGGCCGGAGCGAAGATCGGCTATCCGCCGGCCCGGGTCTGGGGCTCTCCGACCACCTCGATGTGGGCGCATCGGCTGGGCCCGCAGCGGGCCAAGCGCCTGCTCTTCACCGGTGACTGCCTTTCCGGAAGCGAGGCGCTGGAGTGGGACCTGGCGATCGAGGCTCCCCCGGAGGCGGAGCTCGACGCGCGCACCGAGGACCTGGTCGCGCGGATCGCCCGTATGCCGGCCAACCAGCTGCAGATGATGAAACTGCTGATCAACCAGCAGACCGCCGGACAGGGGCTCGGCCCGACCCAGGTGCTGGGCACCGTCTTTGACGGAATCACCCGGCATACCAGCGAGGGCTACGCATTCCAGCAGCGCGCCGCAGAAGCCGGGTTCAAGCAGGCGGTGCGTGAGCGCGACGAGCCTTTCGGCGATTTCGGCGGCCGGGCCTCGAAGGTAATCCGCTAGGGCTCCGGGGAAGTCCTCGCGGGCACGTGGGCCGTCCGTGGACGGCCCCGACGGCGTGCCCGGCAGATGACGCCATCAGCGGAGAGGGTGGGATTCGAACCCACGAGGCGAGAGATCCCGCCCACGCGAGTTCCAGTCGCGCTCCTTAAACCACTCGGACACCTCTCCGGGCCCCTCAAGGGTACCCAACCGGACCCGGCCGCGCCGTTCAGCGCCGGGTGGCAAAGAAAGCGGTCAGCAGGGCGGAACACTCTCCGGCCCGGAAGCCGCCGACGACCTCCGGACGGTGATTCATCGCCGGCTCGTCGAGCAGGTCCATGACCGACCCCGCCGCGCCGGCCTTGGGGTCGGGTGCCCCGAAAACCACCCGGGGGATCCGGGCGAGGACGATCGCCCCGGCACACATCGCACACGGCTCCAGAGTGACGTACAGGGTGGTCGCTGGCAGCCGCCATCCGCCGAGGGCTTCAGCCGCCGCCCTGATCGCGATGACCTCGGCGTGCGCGGTCGGATCCCGATCCAGCTCCCGGCGGTTGCCGCCGGCCGCAATAACCTCGCCCCGCCTGACGATCGCCGCTCCGATCGGCACGTCCCCGTGCTGCTCGGCCGCCCGGGCCTCCTGGATCGCCCGATCCATGCCGATCGCGTCGGCAGGCTCGATCGAGCTGCCGGCCGGTGGCCCGGTTTCGGGTGTGTCCGGTTCGGATTCGACCCCCATGATCAGCCCAGCCTACGAAACCGGCCGAAAACTGACCGCGCCGAACCCGATCCGGTCGGCAGCCAGATCAGCAACCATTCGGCTTCTGCGGTGTTTCAAGGTAGGTCGGGCCATGAGCGCCACGGCCCGCCATG
>JAENXK010000179.1 GCA_016649615.1 Thermoleophilia bacterium | reverse complement strand
CCTCAGGGTCGCGGTCAAGGACGTGCGTCAGGTCGTCCGCAAGGCCGGAAAACGCGGCCGCAAGGTGGTGCTCGGCGGCCACTCTCTGGGCGGCTCGATAACGACCGCCTACGCCACCTGGAACTTCAACGGCCGCACCGGGGCGAGGGACCTCGACGGGTTGGTTTTCATCGACGGGGCCGGCGGGGCCCGGTCTGAACTGCCAACCGCCGCAGATGCGCAACAGCGGTTGGACGACCTTCAGCTTGAATCGCCCTGGCTCAGCCTGCTGCCGCTGCCGCTGCCATGGGCGGCCGGCGTATTCAACGCAATGGGTTCGACCGCCGCCCTGACCGAGCCGAACGAGCGCTCGGTCCTGCAGGATTTCCCGCTGCTTCCCGGGGACTTGAAGCCGCCGGTTTCAACCACCAACGTGGCGCAGTACGGCTACGCTGTTGACGCGGAGACCTCACCCGAATACCTGGCGCTCGTCCACAGCAACATCGGGCACCTGGCCGAGTCCGGCGACCCCCGCGGCTGGGTCAACGGCGAGCTGGGCAGCGCCAGGCGCGCAGCTTCCGTATTTGCAGAATTCGACGGAATGGACGGGACTTCCTGGTACCACCCGGTGCGGCTGAGCATGGACGCGGGTACGGTCAACAACGGCATTGCCAACCCGGCTCAGAAGATCTACGGGGTCAGGGCGACTCGTGGCAAGCAGGTCAAGCTGCCGATGTACGGATTCGATGCCGCTCTCGGCGGCGGCCGGGTCGGCGTTGCGGTCCGGGCACTGGCAAAGCAGTCGGGCGTGCCGAAGAAGTCGGTCCGCACCGTGGACCGGTCGAATACGTTTGCCCACATCGATCCGCTGAGCGCGGCGCCGGACAAGAATGACTTCGTCAAGACGCTGGCACCGTTTCTGAAGAAGAAGATCAAGTAGCAATTCGCCGGGAGAGTCCTGTTTAGCCCTGAGGACTGTTCGGGGAACTCAGAACAGGGCGACCTGGCGGACCGCTTCGCCTGATGCGAGGCGGTCGAAGCCGTAGTTGATCTCATCGGGTTTGAGCCGGTCGCTGAGCAGCCGGTCCACCGGGAGGTCGCCCGCCCGGTACATCTCGATGAAACGGGGGATGTCGCGGGAGGGCACGCTCGAGCCGAGGTACGAGCCCTTGAGCGTGCGTTCCTCGGCGACCAGGGAGAGCGCCCGAATCTGGAGCATCCGGTCGGGAAAAGGCAGCCCCGCGGTGACGGTCGTTCCACCGCGTCCCGTGGCGGCGTAGGCCTCGGCCAGGACCTTCTCGTTGCCGACCGTCTCGAGGGCGAGCCTGGTGCCACCACCGGCCAGCTCCTTGATGCGCGTGGCAATCTCGCCGGGCCCCGGGTCACCTGACGCGGCGTTGAGGGTTTCGGTCGCTCCCAGGTCACGTGCCAGTTTCAGCTTCGACTCGACCCGGTCGACCGCGATGATCTGCTTTGCGCCCTGGGCCCGGGCGGCCAGCAGCGCGGCGAGGCCGACACCACCGAGCCCGAAGACCGCGACCGACTCGGCCGGAAGAGCGGAGGCCGCCGTGTTGAAGACGGCTCCGGCCCCGGTCAGCACGGCGCAGCCGAACAGTGCCGCGATCTCGAATTCGAGATCGCCGGGGACCTTGACCGCCGATCGCTCCGAGACCACTATGTGGTCGGAGAAGGCGGACACCCCCAGGTGGTGGTGGACCTGACTCCCGGCATCGTCGTGTAGACGGATTCCCCCCCCGAGCAGGGTGCCCTCGTTGTTGGCGGCCGCTGCCGGGACGCAGAGTGCCGGGCGAGACGACCTGCAGAAGTCACACTGTCCGCAGGCCGGCACGAAGGCCAGAACCACGTGGTCGCCCGGCGAGAATTCGGACCCTTGTGATCCGGCCTCAACTACCTCACCGGCTGCCTCGTGCCCCAGGGCCATCGGCATCACCCGGGGTCGCTGGCCGGTGATCACCGAAAGGTCGGAATGACAGAGGCCGGCCGCTCGGACCCGGACCAGCAGCTCACCTTCACCCGGGGGGTCGAGTTCGAGTTCGGTCCGCTCCAGCGGCTCCGTTTCGGCGAAAGGCCCTTCCTGACCCATAGTGCTCAGGACGGCTGCCGTCGTCTTCATGCCGGATTGACCTCGAGCCGGCGAAGCGACTCCCGGACCTGGTCCGGGATCGCGGCCGGCTTGCGGCCCGCCCGGTCGACGAATACGTGTACGAAATAGCCCTCTGCCAGAGGAACTCCTCCCTGGCCGAAGAGCCCGATCTCGTAGCGCACGCTGGAGTTGCCGAGGTGGCCGACCCGGAGTCCCGCCTCAACCGATTCGGGAAAGGCGACCGGAGCGAGGAATCGACAGTGCGATTCGGCGCACAGCCCGATCGTCTCGCCTCCGTGGATATCCAGGCCACCCTCTTCGATCAGCCAGGCGTTGATCACGGTGTCGAAGAAGGCGTAGTACTGGACGTTGTTCACGTGCCCGTAGATGTCGTTGTCGTACCAGCGGGTCGGGATGGCCCTGAGGTGGGGATAGTCGTCGCGGATGGGCGGGGTTGCTTCCGGCATGGTGCGATTATCGCCATTCGGCGCGCGTCGAGCACGGGCGCCAGGTGCTTGACTGTGGCCGTGCCTGCCCGAGACCAATCTCCGACCCCGGCAGCGGTCAGCATGGTGCTCGGGGCGATCATCTCGATCCAGGTCGGCGCGGCGATCTCGACCGAGCTTTTTTCCGAGGTCGGCCCGGCCGGTGTGGTCTTCTTGCGGGCCCTGGTCTCGGCGGTGCTGCTGGTCCTGATCTGGCGGCCGAGCTTCCGGATTCCCCGCGAGCACATCCGGATCACGCTGCTGTTCGGTGTGGCGTTGACCGGGATGAACCTCGCCTTCTATGAGGCGATCGACCGGATCCCGCTGGCAACGGCGGTCACCTTCGAGTTCCTGGGGCCGCTGGCGGTCGCCCTGATCACCTCGCGGCGGCGGCGCGACTGGACCTGGGCCGCCATGGCGGCGGTCGGCATCGTTCTTCTGACCGGGGGCATCAACGGCGGAGACCTCGACACCCTGGGGGTCGCTCTGGCTCTGATCGCCGGCTTCTTCTGGGGCTCCTACATCCTGCTCGGCAAGCGGATGGGCCGGCAGTCGACCGGGGGCAAGGGGCTGGCCGTGGCGATGACGATCTCGGCGGTCATGACCGCGCCGTTCGGGATTGCCGATGGTGGCAGCAATCTTCTGCAGCCCGAAGTCATCGCGGTCGGGATCGCAATCGGCGTCCTCAGTTCGGCTCTGCCGTTCTCACTCGAGATGGAGGCGATGCGGAGGCTTCGGTCGAGCGTGTTCGGGGT
>JAENXK010000155.1 GCA_016649615.1 Thermoleophilia bacterium | reverse complement strand
CCGGAATCACCCCGCCCGGTTCGGAACCCAAGTTCGTCGAAGAGGACCCCGACCTCAGCGGCGGAGTCTCCCCGGACGACGGGCCGGCGACCGGTGATCCGCTCGACGTCGCCCCGCTCGCGGTTCCCAACTTCCTGATCAACCGGTTCGAGATCCCGCCGTTCCTCCTGCCGATCTACCAGGCTTGCGGTAGCGAGTACGGCGTGCCGTGGGAGGTGCTGGCAGCGATCAACCGGATCGAGACCGCCTTCGGAACCAACGTGAGTACATCGACCGCCGGCGCGATGGGCTGGATGCAGTTCATCCCCTCCTCCTGGGAGATGTACGGGGTCGACGCCAACGGCGACGGCCAGAAGGACCCCTACAACCCGGTTGATGCGATCTGCGCCGCCGGCAACTACCTCCAAGCGGCCGGATACGCCGACGACCCGAGCGCCGCCATCTTCTCCTACAACCACGCCGACTGGTACGTCGCCGACATCCTCGACCATGCCCGTGCCTATGCCCAGATCCCGCCCGAGATGATCAGCGCCCTGACCGGCCTGACCGAAGGGGCCCGCTTCCCGATCGCTGCCGAGTCGAGGTACGAGGGCCAGATCTCGACCGAAAAGGCCGGCCGGAACGGATTGGCCTCCCAGGACGTGAGTTCATCGGACCACCGCACCTCGGTCGAGATCACTTCCGAGGCAGGCGCACCTGTGATCGCGGTCAATGACGGAGTGATCTCCTCGATCGATCCGGAGACCGGCACGGTGGTGCTCAAGGACGCCTACGGCAACCGCTACTCCTACGCCGGGCTCGGCTCGATCGCCCGGGTCCACCCCGTTCCCCGGGAACGCAGCCAGACCACCCTGACCGGCACCGAGTCGGACCCGGGCCGGGCGAGCGACCGGGCTCCTTCGGGAGACGCCGATATGGGTGAGGCCAAGGCCCGGGACGAAGCCGGCCATCAGGGAGATCAAAAGGCTCAAGCTAAGGTTGACGGTCAGGGTGATGATTCGATCAGCGAGGTGCTGGTTGACCCTGAAGCCGCCGCCTCGGCCGCTGCCGACCAGGCCGCCTCGCCGACAGCCGACGGATCCGACTCCGGAAACCCGACCCTCGCCGCCGCCGATGAACGCCGGGCCGAGCAGTCCAGCCTCGAGGCCGAGCCGCAGGCCGATACGGGAGTCAGCAACAGTGAGGACATGCGGGGCCGCGTATACGCCAGTCCGCTGCGGCCCCACAACCAGAAGCGCTCGACGATCGAGGGCCAGTCGGTGAACAACGCCCCCGGCATCAGCCTGGAGGGCAAGCCCGGTGACTACCTGATTTACGACGGCAGCAAGGCCGGCATCTACCGCTTTGACCCGGACAAGACCGATCTCCGGCCCCTGCGCAAGGGGTCGCGGGTCATCGCCGGGACCGTGCTCGGCCGGCTGGCCGAGACGGCGGGACCGGCGATCCGATTTTCGATCCAGCCCGGAGGTGAGGGCACTCCCCAGATCGACCCCAAGCCGTTCCTCGACGGATGGAAGCTTCTGGCCGAGACCAACATCTACAACGCCCGTGGCAAGAACCGCTTCGCCGACCGGCTCGGTGTCAGTGGTGTCCTGCTGCTCTCCAAGCCGGCCCTGCAGAAGCGGGTGCTCAACGATCCCGGCCTCGACATATACGAGTGCGGCCGCCAGGACATCGCCAGCGGCTTCACCGACCGTCGCGTGCTGGCCATGCTCGCCTTCCTGCGGGAGCGCGGTTACACGATGACCATCACTTCGCTCACCTGCGGCCACGGCACCTACTCCAGCTCCGGCTACGTCTCCCAGCACACCACCGGATCCGCGATCGACATCGCGATCGTCAACGACATCGTGATCACTCCGGCAGCCCAGGGCCCGGGCTCGATCACCGACGAGACGATCCGCCAGATCCTCACCCTCCAGGGGACGATGCAGCCCGACCAGGTGATCAGCCTCATGGACTTCCCGGGTTCGACCTCCTTTGCGATGTCCGATCACGACGACCACATCCACGTCGGATTCAGTCCGGTCGAGGGAACGGTTGCGGGCGGCTCGATTTCGGCCTCGCTCGGCGCAGAACAGTGGGCGCGCCTGACCGATCGGCTGGCTCAGATCCGCAACCCCGAGGTCTCGACGGCCCCGTCGCAGAACTCGCTCCCGGCCGACCCCCCCGACAAGGACAAGTAAGCCCGATCAGCCCGCTATTCGGGTTTGTCCAGATTGAGTTGCCGGGCGCGCTCCGCCTGGATGACGGGCGCTATCTGGATCGGCAGGGCGAAGTCGAGCGGGTCATGGTGATCGAATCCGAGGGAGCGTTGCCCCCGGCCCGCCGCAAGCGGCGGCGGCCGCGCAAATCGGGCCGGACCGATTCACCGACCAGGGTGCAGATCACTACCGTGACCGTGATCAGGGCGTATCAACCGCTGGGGAGCGAGGACGAGGCGAGCGCCTGGCTGGGACAGCTGAAGGAGGACGATTTCACCGACGAGCTGCTCAAAGAGGCGCTCTCCACCCTCGACCGGGCCCGGGCCGCCGATGCGGCCGCGTCGGGTCGGCCTTTTGCCGAAGCCACAGAGCTGGCCGGCGTGCTGACGGCCCGGATCGGATACGGCGACGGTGACCGTGTCTCCGAAGGCCGATTCCTCGAAGCCTTCGATGTCGACGCCCGCGGTGGCGTCGGCAGCCGCAGGCGCGAGCGTCTGGCACGAACGGCACCGATCGCCCGCATTGCCGCGATCATCGGCCAGAAGGAGCGGGCCAATGCGTGCGAATTCCTCATCCCCAGGGTTCGGGCCGACCTCGACGCCGGCCGGGTCATGACCGCCGCGCTCGAAATCGAGATGGCGGCCCGGGCGACCGTGGCCGAACTTGACCAGGCCCTCGACGATCCCGGACACGTAGCAGACCTCGACCTGCTCGAGGCGATGCTCCCGGACCTGACCACCCTGACCGACTCCGTCCTGACCGAGACCGAACCGTGGGCCGGCCTGGGCGATTCACTCGAGGAACCGCTGGTGATCGCCGAACGGGTGATCAGGCGCGTCCGGATACTCAACGAGTAGAGCGAGGGATCGCCGCTAACCGGCGCCGGACCTCGAGGAAAGCTCTAGCCCGAGGGCCCTGATCACCGGCTCGTCCTCGAGGCTGGATGCGACCAGGTCCGCTTCGTCCAGGGTGATTCCGGGAACCGAGGGCACCCCGATCACGAACAGCCCGGCCTCTCTGGCCGAGGTGACCCCGGACGGTGAATCCTCCAGTGCCACCACCGATCTGGACGGCTCCACGCCGAGCCGGCGGCAGCCCTCGAGGTAGGCATCGGGGGCGGGTTTGGCCATCGGGACCTCATGCCCGCTGACGACGGCGTCAAACGGCATCCCGGTACGTGCCACCTCGTGCGAGCGTTCGATGAACCGCCGCGGCGAATTCGAAACCAGGCAGACCGGTGTTCCGGTATGACGAACCGCCGCGACCAGCTCCCAGGCGCCGACCATGGCGTCGACCCCACCCTCAAGTTCGGCCATCACCAGTTCGTCCAGTTCGGCCATGATCTCGATCTCGGAGCCGACCTCGTCCAGGTACAGAGCCAACTTTCCCGCGGCGATCTCGGCAGACGAGCCGACCAGGCTCCGCTTGTGGTCGATCGTGAACTCCAGGCCCCTGATCTCGAACAGCTGCCGCTCACCGCGTGTCCAGACCGACTCGGTGTCGAGCAGGAGTCCGTCGTTGTCAAATAGCACCGCATCGGGAATCGACATGGCGCCACTCTAGAGGCTCGATGCCGGGCCGGTCCCGGCGGGAACTCAAGATATTCCCGAGAATCCGATACCGAGAGCAGTCTGCAGGGTTAGAGACTCGGATGCGAAAAACTGAACAGCAGATGGGGGCGACCGGCTCAGCAGGAAAGGCGGCCGATTTTCGGCGGCTGCCGCTGTTGCTGCTGATCCTT
>JAENXK010000106.1 GCA_016649615.1 Thermoleophilia bacterium | reverse complement strand
CCGAAGTCAGGGACATCGCCTATTCCGGCGTGCTCCAGGGCTGGAACGACTACTTGGAGAACTACAACGACGGTCGCGGCGTGATCATCATCGGCCACTCCCAGGGCACGTCCCACCTGGCCCGGATGATCGCCGACGAGGTTGATCCCGATCCGGCGGTGCGCGACCAGGTCATCTCGGCGATCCTGCCGGGCGCGAACGTCTACGTTCGGAAGGGCCAGAAGGTCGGCGGGCAGTTCCAGAACATCCCGGCCTGCGAAGCAGGCGACCAGATCGGCTGCGTGATCGCCTATTCGATGTTCCGCAATGAACCCGCCCCCGGGGCGAGCTTCGGCCGGGTTGAAAGTGGCTACTGGATCAACCCCGATCCGCGTCCCGATCCCGCCGACTTCGAAGTCCTCTGCGTGAATCCGGGGGAGCTATCCGGCGACGATGGAGTCCTCAAGCTTCTGGCCAACCTGCCCGTATTCCTGGGGCAGCCCGAGGGCGCAAGGCCCTGGCTGGCACACCCCGACTTCTACCGGGCTGACTGCATGAGCGCCGGCACCGCCGACTGGCTCAACGTGGCCAACCTCAATCACCCGGGCGATTCCCGGGCTGATCTGGCCAACCTGGTCGATGATGGAACCGGCAACCTCCACCTGGGGGATGTCAATCTCGCGCTGGACAACCTGGTGGAGGTCGCCGGAACCGAAGCGGATGCCTACCTCGCCCGGGAAGCGCTCCGTGACGAGCGAAAGGCAGTCTCGAAGAAGCTGTCAAAGAAGCAGAAGCAGCTGAAGAAGTCGAAGAAGAAGAGCCGCAAGCTGGGCAAGAAGGCCAAGAAGGCCAACAGAAAGTGCAAGGCGGCGAAGAAGTCGGGCGTGAATGCGGCCGCGAAGTGCAAGGCCGCGCGCAGAGCCAAGAGCAAGCATGCCAAGGCGAAGAAGCAGGTCAAGAAGACCAGCCGTCAGGTCAAGTCACTCAAGAAGCAGCTCAAGGCGGTCGACCGGAAACTCGGCTGAGCCGGCAGTGGGGTCTGTTATCTGCCGCGGTCGGCGTTAGCCGGCGGACTGTCCCGCGATGAACTGCCCGACTTCGCGGTTGAACCGGGCGGGCCGTTCCATCTGGACCATGTGACCGGTGTCCTCGATGATCGAGAGCTCGGCGTTCGGAATGCGCCTCAGGTAAGCGTGGGCCGCGGCGACCGGGACCAGCCGGTCCTTCCTGCCCCACATGACCAGAGTCGGGATTTCGATTTCGGTGAGCCTTTCGCGCGAGTCGTACCCGTAGAGCGCATCGGCGGCCTCGACAAAGCCCGGGGCGGTGGCCGCGTACCGGGCCAGCTCCCAGAGTGTTTCCCGGTTGATCAGACTCGGATGGGCGATCACCCCGGAGAACGAAGCCGCCCGCAGACGTTTCCGGGACAGGGTCCGGTCAACACGATTGGCCATCAACGGCCGGATCATCCTGATCGCTGCCGTGGTAGCCGACTTTCTCGTGTCGCGCATCGATGCGAAACTGATTCCCGCCGCCGCGACCAGGGTCAGGCTTGAAAACCGTCCGGGAGCGTCAGTCACCGCCTCGGTCGAGATGAAACCGCCCATCGAATGGCCGATCAGTGAGGTCTCCGGGCCCAGGCCGAGCCGATCGGCCACGGCCACGATCAATTCGCCGTAGGCGCTGATCGAGATCGGCCCGGGCGGCATCGGGCTGGAACCGAAACCCGGCAGGTCCAGGGCGATCACCCGGTGGTTCCGCGCCAGAGAGGGGAGGTTCTCAAGCCAGTTCCGCCAGCTTCCTCCGAGACCGTGCACGATGAGCACCGGAGATCCTTCGCCCAGCTCGACGTAGTCGACCCTGGTCGAGCCAAGGCGGCTCTGAACCACGGTCTCGCCGAGATGGTCTGACCAGTCGATCTTCAGCCACTCTCCGTCAGAGCGGCCGTAGTCGTCAAGCGCCGGGCCGGTGGGGGTCATCCGGTGTGTCTCGGTCTCGGCCATCGCGGTGGACATTATCCGGTGGCGACCGTGCGACAATCAGTTATGGCCGAGATTGAACAGTCGCCTGACCGAGGGGGCACCCGGCGCGTTCTGGTGACCGGCGTGTCCAACTACTGGGGCGGGCGCCTGGCCGGCGCGCTCGAGTCAAACCCTTCAATCGAGGCGATCATCGGGGTCGATCCGAACGAGCCCACCAGGGAGCTCAACCGGACCGAGTACGTCAAGGTCGGCGACCAGCACGGCCTGATCGAGAAGATCGTCAGGGCCGCCAGGATAGACACGGTCATCGACACCCGCCTGAAAGTCGACTCGATCCGCGGGCCGGGCGGCAACGCGCCCGTATCCGTCCACGAGAACAACGTGATCGGGACCCTGAACATCCTTGCCGCCTGCTCGACCGCCGACTCACCGGTGAGGAAGCTCGTCTTCAAGAGCTCGGCTCACTGGTACGGCTGCGAACAGGATGACCCGGCCTTCTTCACCGAATCGATGAGCCGCAAGCACCGGCCGAAAACACCGATCGAACGCGATGTGGTCGAGGCCGAAGCCGCGGTCGACGAGTTCAGGCGGCAGCGGCCCGACGCGGTGGTCTCGGTTCTCCGCTTCGCCAACGTACTCGGCGGGCAGGTTGACACGTCCCATGTCCGGCTCTTCGCTCTTCCGATGGTGCCGATGATCGCCGGGTTCGATCCCCGCTACCAGTTCGTTGACGAGGTTGATGTCGTGCACGCACTCGAGCATGTGACAATTCGTGATGTGCCCGGCGTCTACAACGTGGCCGCCGACGGTGTGCTGACGCTCTCCGAAACGATCTCGCTGCTCGGCAAGCGACCGCTCCCGATCATTCCGCCGTGGGGTACGGGGCTGGCGGCGGCGGCGATGCGGCGGGTCGGTTTCAGCCTGCCGACCGAGATGGTCAACCAGCTCCGTTTCGGTCGGGGCATGGACAACCGGCTGTTCAAGGCAAACGGTTTCCACTACCGCTATACCTCGCGGGAAGCGGTTGTCCACCTCCGGGAACGTCTGCGGCTGGATCCGGTGTCGTCGGGGGTCAAGAACCCCTATCGCTACGAACCGGCGGTCGAGGAGTTCCTCCGGCACAGTCCAAACGTGATCCGGGAGCCGGGGGAGTCGGTCGGACGGGAGGACGCGGCCATGTTCGACCCTGCACCCCCGGTCGACGACTGAGCGAAAACCTCCGGCCGGGTCCGCTGCAATCTCTCTTGCCCGACGCGGCAGGATTAAGCCCGTACTCCGTGGTATCTACAATTGATGCTCGCTGCGCGTTCGACCCCTGCCAGAATCGGACTTAGATGGGACGCAAAACACAAGTATTCATCGTCGCCCTCGTGTTCCTCCTTGTCGGAGGGGCCGTGGCCGGTTACGCCTACGACCGCTCGCAGGAAAACACGATCGCCGAGGGCGTGACCGTGAGTGGCGTGGACGTGAGCGGTATGAATCGGGCCGAGGCCACCGAAGCGGTGACCGACCATGTGCTCGCCCCGCAGCGCAAGCCGGTCGAGGCCACCTTCGAAGATCAGACGTACCAGCTGCCGGCCAACGAGCTGAAGGTTCACGCCGATGTCGACGGCAGCATCGACCAGGCCCTGGAAGAAAGCCGGCAGGGCGCATTGCCGGTGAGGCTTGCCCGCGAAATCACCGGGGGATCGGTGGACGCGAGCATTCCGGTCGAGGTCGAGTACTCGAAGCCGGCGGTCAATCAGTTCGTGCGGGAAGTCGCCGACGGTGTCGAAATGGAACCGGTTGACGCTGGAATCGCCCCAGGTGCCGATTCGCTCAGCGTCACTGAGGCCAAAAACGGCCGCAAGCTGCGCGACAACCTGCTCACGACCCAGCTCACGTCGCTGCTCGACGAAGGAAAGGGCGGCCGGACCATCACCGCCAGGGTGAACGTGGTCAAGCCGACCGTAACCAGCGCCGAAGTGGCGGACCAGTACCCGACCTACCTGACGCTCGATCGTGGCAGCTACACACTTCGGCTCTGGAAGAACCTGAAGATGGACAAGTCCTACACCGTCGCGGTCGGGCAGGTCGGCCTCGACACTCCGGCCGGTCAGTACTCGATTCAGGACAAACAGGTGGACCCGGCCTGGCACGTGCCGCTTTCGGACTGGGCCGGCGACATGGCCGGTGAAGTGGTCCCCGGCGGGGTGCCCGAGAACCCGCTCAAGGCGCGCTGGATGGGCATTTTCGACGGCGCCGGGATCCACGGGACCGACGACACCGGGTCGCTGGGATCGGCCGCTTCTCACGGCTGCGTCCGCATGGCGGTCCCCGACGTGGTCGACCTCTATGAGCAGGTTGATGTCGGAACTCCGATCTACATCGGCTGAGCCGATGTCTCTCGATGCCATCGCCGGGACGGGTGAGGACCTGGCCTGGCCGAGGGCGATGGAACTCTACGAGAACGACCTCCGGGCGTCGGGGGCCTCCGCGAAAACGGTGACCGCTTACCACCGGGACCTGACCCAGCTGGGGAAGTGGTGTGAACCCATCGATTGCGGACCGGGTGAAATCGGCCATCGTGAACTGCGCCGCTTCGCAGCATCGCTTTCGTCCGCCGGGAACGCACCGTCGACGATCGCCCGCAAGCTGGCGGCGGTCAGGGGTCTTTTCGGGTACCTGCTCAGAACCGGACGGGTGGCCCAGAATCCGGCGGACCTGATCTCGGCCCCGAAGTCCGGAACCAAGCTGCCACAGGTCCTTACGGTCGAACAGATGGACAAGCTGCTTGACTCGATGCCGGCCCGCACACCGCTGGAGATCCGGGACCGGGCGATGCTCGAGCTGGCCTATTCCTGCGGGCTGCGGAGCGAGGAGGTGATCTCGGTCACCACCGACTCGATCGACTTCGAGAGCGAGCAGATCAACGTCGTCGGCAAAGGTTCACGGCATCGCCGGCTGCCGATGGGCGAACCGGCACAGCGTGCGGTCGAGCTGTACCTGGCAAAGTCGCGACCCGGCCTGGTTGCCGACCCCTCTGAAAAGGCGCTTTTCCTCTCCCGCAACGGACGCCGGCTCTCACCCTCGGACGTGTCACGTCGGCTTTCGATCCGGGTCAACGAAGCGGCGGCGACGGGCGGCATCTCTCCGCACGCCCTGCGCCACTCGTTCGCCACCCACCTGCTGGAAGGCGGTGCCGACCTGCGCACGATCCAGGAGTTGCTCGGTCATTCGTCGATTTCGACCACGCAGGTCTACACGCACCTCGATGCCGCCCGGCTGCGCGACGTCTATGCCGACAGCCATCCGCGCGCCTGAACTCCGCCGCCGGTAGATTTGCCCGATGGACCGTTCCCGGGAACAACCGGCCGCGAGGAAGCGTTGAAGCTGATCATCAACGTCGATGGCGGGGCCAGGGGCAACCCCGGACCGGCCGCGGTCGGGGTCGTGGTTCGTGAATCCGATGGGGAGATTCTCGAACGGCACGCCGTCCTGATCGGCGAAGCGACCAACAACGTCGCCGAGTACCGGGCCCTCCTGTTCGGGATCGAGCGGGCGGCCGCCCTCGGGGCCGACGAGGTCGAGCTGATCGGCGACTCCGAACTCGTGGTCAGACAGGTTCTGGGCGAGTACAAGGTCAAAAACGCCGGCATCAAGCCGCTGCACGCCGAGACAAAGGAGGCACTCGCCGCGCTGCCTGCCTGGTCGATCAGGCACGTCCGGCGGGAACAAAACAGCGAAGCCGACGAACTGGTCAACCACGCCCTCGATGGCTGAGGGCCGGCCGGATACCGGGAGGCCCCCGATTAATCCCGGCGTCGGGATCGGCCACGTTCATCTGAAGGTGGGTGATCTCGATCGGGCCCTCGAGTTCTACTGCGGCGTACTCGGCTTCGAGCTGTCTTCCCGCTTCGGCGATCAGGCCGCTTTCATCTCGGCCGGAGGCTACCACCACCACATCGGACTGAACACGTGGCAGTCGCTGGGGGCGGGGCCGGCGCCACCGGACACGGCCGGACTCTTCCACCTGGCGATCCTCTACCCGACCAGGGCCGCTCTGGCCGACGCTCTCGACCGCTTGCGCGAAGCGGGTGTTCCGCTGACCGGGGCCTCGGATCACGGGGTCTCCGAAGCGCTCTATATGGATGACCCCGACGGCAACGGGGTGGAGCTCTACCGGGACCGGCCGAAGGAGTTGTGGCCGACGGCCGAAGATGGCAGCATCGAGATGTACACCCGGCCACTTGACCTCCGGGATCTGATGGCCGAACTCGGTCGCTAGGGGAGGCGGCCCCGCTTGGGGCCGGGTATACTCGCCCGACTTCGCGGCTGTAGCTCAGCTGGCTAGAGCGTCTGCTTGCCATGCAGAAGGTCGAGGGTTCGAATCCCTTCAGCCGCTTGCGAGTCACCGGCCAGCCGGGCCCGTGGCTCACCCGGCGCCTTGGCGGAGTGGCTACGCAGCGGCCTGCAAAGCCGTTTACACCGGTTCGACTCCGGTAGGCGCCT
>JAENXK010000173.1 GCA_016649615.1 Thermoleophilia bacterium | reverse complement strand
CACGCGATCCTCGCTTCGAACACTTCCAGCCTCTCGATTTCGGAGATGGCCGAGGCGACTCTCCGGCCAGACAAAGTGGTCGGCTTCCACTTCTTCTACCCGGCTTCGGTGATGCCGCTGGTAGAGGTCATCATCGGCGACGAGACCACGTCGGAGACGGTTCAGGTCTCGTCCAACTTCGCCCAGGACATCGGCAAGCAGCCGATCACCTGCGGTGAGGTCCCGGGCTTCGTGGTCAACCGGATCCTCAACGCCGCGGTCGGTGAGATCTGGCGCGCCCAGGAGGAGCGGGGACTCTCGATCAAGAAGATCGACGAAGGCGTCGGCGGAGCCAACGTCGCCCCGATGGGCCCGTTCATCCTGGCTGACATGCTCGGCCTCGACACCGTCTCCCACACAGCCGAGCACGTCGCCGGTTCATACGGCGATCGCTTCTATGTCCACCAGGGCATGAAGCAGAAGGTCGCCGAAGGCAAGCTCGGTGCCAAGACCGGTGGTGACGGCCTCTACAAGGACGGGGAGCCCCAGATCGAAGGCGACGCCAATGCCGATGCCCAGGAACTGGCCGACCTCTTCCTCGCCAAGGCCCTGATCGAGGCCTGCCTGATTCTGGAAGAAGGCGTCGCTTCGGTTCGCGACATCGACGTCGGCCTGATGGCCGGCGCCGGCCTCGACCCGCGCCGCGGACTCTTCCCGCCGTTCTGGAAAGCCGACATCGAGGGCCTCGACGTATCACTCGAGCGGATCGAACGGCTCAACGGCGAGTACGGCGACGAGCGCTTCCCGGTACCGGTGACGCTCAAGCGTCTGGTCGCCCAGGGCCGCC
The DNA here is from genome assembly GCA_016649615.1 of Thermoleophilia bacterium. Lineage (GTDB taxonomy): Bacteria > Actinomycetota > Thermoleophilia > Solirubrobacterales > 70-9 > 67-14. The sequence goes on along the minus strand of JAENXK010000173.1, from coordinate 2,698 downwards.
TCGGTTTCAACTCCGGTCAGGGCTTCTACCCCTACCCGCAGGCCGACGAGGGCGAGCAGCCGGAGAAAGTCAAGCTCGAAACCCGTGGCGATATCGCGATCGCCTGGCTGGCCAACCCGCCGATGAACGCGATCTCCCCCCAGGTGATCGAGGACCTCGGCGCGGTCTGGGAGAAGGTCAAGGCAAACAAAGAGGTCGGCGCGATGGTGATCGCCTCGACCATGCCGATCGTCTTCTCGGCCGGTGCCGATATCAAGGCCTTCACCAAGATGGATACGGCCGAGGCCGGGGCCGAGTTGATCAACAACGGCCATGCCCTGCTCAAGGAGTTCGGCTCTGACCGGGTGATCACGATCGCCGCGGTCAACTCGCTCGCATTCGGCGGCGGCTGCGAAGTCGCGATGGCCTGCGATTTCCGGATCGCGGCCGAATCGGCCGTGTTCGGTCAGCCCGAGATCAAGCTCGGGCTGATCCCCGGGTTCGGCGGAACCCAGCGCCTGCCCCGTCTGGTTGGGTCCAACAAGGCCCTGGAGATGAACCTGGTCGGCGATCCGATCTCCTCGCTCGAGGCGCTCGATTTCGGCCTGGTCACCCGGGTCGTCCCGGACCAGGAGCTGTTCGACACGGCGACCAACTGGGCCCGCCGGCTCGCCGGCCAGGCACCGCTCGCGGTCGAGCAGGCCAAGCAGGTCTCTTTCGCCGGCGGCGACCCCGATGAGGGGATCGAGGCCGAAAAACAGGGATTTGCCACAGTCTTCTTCTCCGAAGACGCCAAGGAGGGCATCTCGGCCTTCCTCGGCAAGCGCAGCCCGGACTGGCAGGGCAAGTAGTCAGCTGAACCTACGCTCTTCCGGAAGGCATCCCCCGGCACCCCGGGGCGGGTGCCTGCCGGTCGCGTCGGCCGGCCGAAGCTCTAGCGGCTTAGGGCGACGGTCAGTTTGTAGCGCCCGTACTGCGGCTTCTGGCGCGGGCCGGCCTCGACCGCGACGTAGATCAGCCTCGGCTTGGACTTCAGGTTCCGGATTTTGACTCCCTCGGTCTTGGGGTAGGCCCGGTCGGAGGCGACGATCACTCTTTTGCCGGGATCGACGATCGTCTTCGCGCCAGGCTTCAGTACCGAAAGCCTGATGTCACCCTGGAATTGGGCCGCGGTGATTCGAAGCTTCCGGCGTGGCGGGATCCTGACCCGGAAGACGTCGGTGGGGTCCTTGTCCCTGGAGATGGTCGCGGTGACCGAACGCCGTTTGCCACTACGCGGTTTCCAGAGGAACCCGGCCTTCCTGCCGAGCAGGGAACCGTTCAGCCAGGCGATGTCATCGTTCGGCTCCATCGGGTCCCCTGGCGGCGTGTCGGCGGCCATCGCGGCATCGATGTTCAGCAGTCCCTCACCGTATTCGGGGTCGCGGCCAGGTTTGCCGAGATCACTGGCCGACCTGGTCAGAAGCCGGCCGAGCCGGCGGGAGTCGAGCTTCGGGCGGGCCTGTTTCAGCATCGCCGCCGCGGCCGAGACCATCGGGGCCGAGAACGACGTGCCGTTGAGCAGCGTCCATCCCCGCTCGGTTTTCTGCGGATCGTCGATCGGGGCTGCCACCGCCACGGTCGGAGCGAGGACCGAAACCCCCGGGGCCGTCAGGTCGACTCCGTCGTTGCGGGTGGCGAAGTCCGCCACGATTCCGTCACGGTCGATCGCTGATACCGAGATCACATGCGGGTCGCTCGCCGGTCGCGAGGGGGCGTTGCCACCGACGACGCCGGAGTTGCCGGCGGATGCGACCGGCAGCGCTCCGGCCCTGACCGCAGATTCGGTCGCCACGTAGTGGGAATAGCAGCTCTCAGCCGGGAATCCGTAACTCATGTTCAGTACGGCACTGCCGGCCCTGGCCGCTCTCATGACCGCGCCGGTGGCGGTGGCGCAGGATAATCCGGACGGGAACAGCCGCATCGGCGCTCCGGGCCAGACTCCCCGGATTCCCTGCATCTCCCCCGGAGACCCGGCGATCCCGGCGACCGAGGTTCCGTGCCAGTCGCTGGCCGGACCGAGAGAGATGGCGCCGGAGAGGTTCGCCTCTGCCAGATCGGGATGGAGCGGATCAAGCGACTCTTCGATCAGGGCCAGCACCGGTCCGGATCCGGTTGCCTCGGGCGGAGTGAAGTCGGACGGGTTGACGATCCGGTTCAGCCACCACTGGTCGGAGTCGAACCGGTCGGCCGGGTAGCTGTGGCGGATAAGAGGCACGTCCGGTTCGGCGTAGACCAGGCTGCCCGAACTGTCGAGATCGCGGGCCAGCTGGCCCGCCCGGGAGCGGGCTACCCGGTAGATACCGCTCCCTGAGCCAACCTGATCGGCTCCGGCCCGGGATGCCGCGTCCCTGGAGCGGGTTCCGGGCGTGCCGGCGACGATCCAGTTCGGGCTGGGGTCGTTCGAGACTCCGGTCCCGCTGATCCCGGCATCAGCCGGCAGGAGCATCGGTGCTTCCGGCGGGGAAGTGCCGTTTGCGCCCGGTGGTGCGGCGATCGCGACCGTCGCCGCGCCGAGCAGGACGATCGAGAATCCGAAAAGGATCAGCAGCAACAGCGGCAGCCGCCGAAAATCGGCCGCCTTTCCTGCTGAGCCGGTCGCCCCCATCTGCTGTTCAGTTTTTCGCATCCGAGTCTCTAACCCTGCAGACTGCTCTCGGTATCGGATTCTCGGGAATAT